>NZ_JBXFWG010000004.1:0-134339 GCF_056854535.1 Stenotrophomonas sp. STEN054
GCGGCCGTCGGGGGGCCGGGCGCCGGGGGTTTCTGGGGGCGGCGGCGGGGTGCGGGGGCCGCCCACCCCCCTCTCGTCCCCGCCGGGGGCGGCCGGCGCGCCCCGGGCGAAGGCGATCAGGCCATCACGCGGCCACGCGCGGGCGCCGCTCCGGCTGCAGGCGGAACGCCGACACCGCTTCGGCCAGGGCCTGCACCTGGGCCTGCATGTGCGCGGTCGATGCGCCGGCTTCCTCCACCAGGCTGGCATTGCGCTGCGTGCTCGATTCCATCTGCACGATGGTCTGGTTCACCTGCGCGATGCCGGCGTGCTGGTCCTGCGATGCACTGCGGATGCCGGTGAGCAGTTCGGCCAGCTGCTGCACGCTGCCGACGATCTCGCCCATGGTGGTGCCGGCCTGTTCGGCCTGCACATTGCCCTGGCCGACGCGGGTGACTGAATCCTCGATCAGCTCCTTGATCTGCTTGGCCGCCTCGGCGCTCCGCTGGGCCAGCAAGCGCACTTCGGACGCCACCACGGCGAAGCTGCGGCCCTGCTCGCCGGCACGCGCGGCTTCCACGGCAGCGTTCAGCGCCAGGATGTTGGTCTGGAAGGCGATGCCGTCGATCAGCTGGGTGATGTCGCCGATGCGGCGCGAGGCTTCGCTGATGCCATGCATGGTCGCCACCACCTGGCCCACGGCCTGGCCGCCACGCGCGGCCACCGTCGCCGCACCCTGCACCAGCGCATCGGCACGGCCGGCGGCATCGGCGTTGCGGCCAACGGTGTCGGTTAGTTCGTGCATCGACGCGGCGGTCTCTTCCAGGTTGGCCGCCTGCTGCTCGGTACGCTGCGAGAGGTCATGGTGGCCGGCGACGATCTCACCCACGCCCACATCCAGCCGCGACGTAGCCTGCTGGATGCGGGTGACGATGTGACCGAGCTGGCCGACGGTGGCGTTGGCATCGTCGCGCATGCGCGCGAACACGCCCTGCAGGTCGCCCTCCATGCGCACGCTCAGGTCGCCGCGGGCCAGTGCCGCCAGCAGCGCCTGCAGGTCGCCCAGGTTGGTTTCGAAGGTGGCCAACAGATGGTTGATGCTGGTGGACAGCGTGCGCACGAAGCCCTGCTTGCCTTCCAGCGCGATGCGGCCCTGCAGTTCACCGTGCGCGGCCGCATCGACCAGCGCGGCCACTTCGGTTTCCAGCAGGGTTTCCAGCGCGCGGCTGCGCCATTCCACCGCTACGCCGAGGAAATGGCTCTCATCGACGATCGCGTTGGCGATCAGCTGGTAGCGGACGCCGAGATGATTGATCTCGCGTTCCTCGCGGCGACGCACGCCGGCCAGGCTGGTCATCGCCGGGTGCAGGCGCACGGCATCGCTGCCAACCAGTGCGTCGGCCGGCATGCCCAGCAGCTGCCGCAGGGCAGGATTGGCGTAGGCCACCTGCCCTTCCGCATCGATCACCATCAGCCCGGTCTGTGCGCTGTCCAGCGCCTGGCGCACGCGGGTGTTGCCACGCGCCACCGCGCGTTCCTCCTCGATGCGCGCGCGCAGGCGCTGCTGCATGTTGATCAGGCGCTGCGCCAACTGGCCGATCTCATCGTTGGCGTTGTGCACGCGCAAGGTGGTGTCGAGGCGATCATCGGCAATGTCGCTGGCGAAACGCAGGGTGTCCTGGATCGGACGGCGTACTGCACGCAGCACCAGCCCCAGGCTGGTGATCAGCACACCAGCCACCAGCACGAGCGTCGCAGCGAACAGCACGCTCATGGTGCGTGCACTGGCCTGCTGGCTCGCCTGTGCCTGGGCCAGCGCCTGCACCTGGGCCTTCTGGAAGGCGGCCAGTGCCGGCGCCACGCTGGCAGCGGTATCCAGCAGCGACTGGGCTTCGACATCCAGGCCGACGCGAGCGGCGGTGTAGCCCAGCAGCGCGGCCTGGTAGGCATCCATGTCGGTGCGCAGGCTTTCCTGCGCCTCGGTCGGCACCCCTGCCAGGGCCAGATCGAAGGGCAGCTTCTCTTCGCTGGCGCGGTCGGCATGGGTGGAGTCGCCATCGAGCAGCAGCAACGCCTCCTGCCGGCGCATCTTCTGCACATGCAGTTCCAGCACCGGACGCTGCAGCGCGGTCACGTTCGCCTGCAGCGTGTCGGCAGCCTGCTGCAGCTGCGCGGCCAGGCCCGCGTCGCCGCGGCCCATCTCATCCACGCGCTCGAACAGCGCGGCGATGCCCTGCGAAAAGCCGTCGACCGCTTCGGCCAGCGACTGCAGCGCCTTGCGCCGGCCGGCATCCATCGGCATCGCGCGCAACGCCTGCAGATCCTGCTTCAGCTCCTGCTGGGTGGCCAGCAGCTGGCTGCGGTCGGCATCATCGAAGCTGCGCGCATACTGTGTCTGCAGGCGCCGTGCTTCCGCCACGCGGGTGGCCAGCGCCGCCGCCAGATCGCTGCCGTGCTGGTAGCTGGCCTGGGTGCGGGCCGCCTGTGCGCTGGCGTGGCCGGTCCAGGCGTATACGCCGGCAATGGCCACCAGGCCAAGGCCGCAGACCCACAAGGTGGCCTTCAGCTTGTCGGCCACGCTGAGCCGGTGCGGCTGCAGCCAGCGCAACAGGCCAGGAAACGCCGAGCGCAGCCCATCGAAGTGGGTGCGCAGGGACCGGAGGCGAACAACCGCGGTCGACATGACAGACTCCAGGCAAAAGGACGCATCTGTATCGGCCCGGATCTGCGGAACTTTGGAGCTATTTTCGAGAACTGCCACCGGGGGCACTTGCGGTCTTTGTACCGGCCGCAGGCGACGGGGCGATGACATCGGCCACTGCCCTTGACCTCAACCCCGCTTGCGGTTGCACAGTAGGTTTCCCTGCCCCGCCTGGTGCCGTCATGACCACGCTCGATATCCCCCGTTACCTGCAGCGACTGCAGCTGCCGGCCGCGCCGCCGGCCACCCTGGCCGGGCTGACCCTGCTGCAGCAGCGCCACAATGCCCATGTGCCGTTCGAGACCCTCACCTGCCTGCTGCGCGATGCGGTGCCGATCGACCTGGACAGCGTGCAGCGCAAGCTGCTGGACGCGCAGCGCGGGGGCTACTGCTTCGAGCTCAATGGCGCCTTCCTCGTGCTGCTGCAGGCGCTGGGCTTCGATGCCCATGCACTGAGCGCGCGCGTGCTGCTGTCGGCCGCCGAAGGCGAACTGACACCACGTACCCACCTGTTGATCCGGGTGCGACTGGCCGGCGAGGACTGGCTGGTGGATACCGGCTTCGGCAGCCTGACCCCGACCGTGCCGCTGCGGCTGCAGGAAACAGCCGCGCAGGACACGCCGCATGAACGCTACCGGCTGCAGCGCCTGGATGATGGCGATTACCTGCTGGCGGCCTGCAGCGGTGACGACTGGCGGTCGCTGTACCGGTTCGACCTGACGTCGCCGGCGGCGGCCGACAACGAGGTGGGCAACTGGTATGTGTGCACGCACCCGCACTCGAGTTTCCCCGGGGAACTGCGTGCTTCGCTGACGTGGCCGGAGGGGCGGCGCACGATGGGCAGTGGCAACTACACCGAATACCGCCCGGGGCAAGCGCCGGAGAAGCGTGCGCTGCGCGATGTGGCCGATGTCCGGCAGGTGCTGCAGGAGGGCTTTGGCGTGCGGCTGCCGGACGATGCGCGGCTGAACCCGGCAATAGCCGGATGGCTGCAGCGGTGGCAGGCGACAGCCGGGTAGAGTCGAGCTTGCTCGACTGAGGCCCGAGAAGCAGTCGAGCAAGCTCGACTCTACAAAGGGCACAAGGCAGCCGAGCATGGGCTCGGCTCTACCGATAGCGGAGAGCAGCCGAGCATGGGCTCGGCTCTACCGATAGCGGAGAGCAGCCGAGCATGGGCTCGGCTCTACAGGGGGCGGTCAGCGCTGCAGGGCGTCCTGCACGGCCTTGGCCACGTCGGTGTTGTCGATGTAGCTGCCGTCGTTCCAGCGCACGTGCTTGCGGTAGCCGGCATCGACCCCGCGCACGCGCTGACCCAGCAGTTCGGCACCGTTGCCCTTGGCCCACAGCGGCACCAGGCCGTTGGAGTGGTTGCCGGTGGGGCGGAAGCTCATGCCCGGCAACTTCCCGCGGCCGTTGTTGCGCACCGGCTCGAAGGCCACCTTCTGCGCGTCCGGGCCCATCGGCATGCTGTTGTCGTGGTCGGTAGTGACGATCAGCAGGTTGCGTTCCCAGCCGCCGTTCTGCTCGATCCACGCCACCACTGCCGACACCGCATCGTTGAACTCGGCGGTTTCCTCGATCAGGCGGCCGTACTGCGGCTGGTCGGTGCAGGCACCGTAGTGCCACTCGGTGCCGCAGGCGCTGGTGTGCGCGGCCCAGTCGGTGGCGCCACCTTCAACCATCAGGAACAGGCCCTTGGGCGAACGCTGCTGCAGGAAGCGCAGCGCGCCACGGGTCATCGTCGCCAGGTCCGGCACGCTGTCGATCTTCTTCACCCCCGACGGCGTGGCGGCATCGCGCCCGACCACCGGCAGCTGGCGCGCCTGCTGCAGGGTGTTGGCCACGCGCGGTAGACCGATCAGCGGGCAGTCGGCCGGCAGGCGGCCGTCCGCCAGCGCGGCGAAGTCGTCCTTGCTGCGGATCAGGCGCCACGCACCGGACGGATTGCCGGCAATCGGCGTGCCCGCTTCCAGCTGCTGCCAATCCTGCTGCGACACCCATTCCCATGGGTTCTGGCAGCCTTCGGCGGCGACCTTGTCCATGCTGTCCACGCAGGGCGTGCCGTCGACGCTGTAGCCGGGGCCGCCGGTGCCCGTCACCAGATCCATGTGGCCCTGGGCCAGCATCTGGTGGGCGATCTGATGGTAGCTGTTGCGCGATTCGTTCTGCGCCGCGAACGCCGCTGGCGTGGCGTGCGGGAACGGCACCGAGGTGACCACGCCGGTGGCCATGCCCAGCGCCTTGGCGCGCAGGGTATTGAACTCCACCGGCTGGCCATCGTTGTTGTCGTTGATGGCGTTGTTGTATGTCTTCATGCCGGACGACAACGCGGTACCGGCGGCAGCGCTGTCGGTGGCGACCGCGGCCAGATACTGGTAGGCGACGAACGGCAGGTCGGGCGCCGGCACCCCGGTGATGTCCCAGGCCTGCACGGGGTCATAGCCGATGCGCTGCGAATCATCGCGGGTGGGCTGGCCACTGGCGTTGAGCGGGAACGTGGTGACGGCCAGGCGCTGCGGGAAACCCGCATACGGTGCGCCTTCGCGGCTGCCGTACTGCCAGTAGGCCGCCGCATCCCAGGTACCCCAACCGGCGCCGTCGTTGATCATCACGATGACGTTGTGCGGACGCGCTTCGGCGGTGGTCGCGGTGGCCGCATGCGCATCGGGACGCGCATTGGGCTGGCAGGCGGTGAGCGCGGCAAGCGCAGCCAGGATCAACGGGCACAGCCAGCGTCGCGCGAGGGGTCGGGTCATGGAGATTCCTGCAGTACGAAAGGCGGCGACACCGCCAACAGCGGCACGTTATATCATTGCAATGTTGCAGATTCGTGCGGCTTTTCGCCCTGCTCGCTCCGCGATATCTTGTTGGTGATGTCATTGCCTGCTTCGCCGATATCGGCGCTTTCTTCGATCACCGTGGATGCGGCCACGCTGCACATCCTGCAGCAGCACGATGCCAGGCTGCCGCGTGCGCCCGCCTCGCTGACCAAGCTGATGACCGCGCATGTGGCCTATGAGGCCATCGCGCGCGGGGGGCACGCGTGGACGGACAGCACCGTGACCGATGCGCGCGACGTGCACGCGGTGGCCGCCGATGAAACGCGGATGGGCCTGATGCCGGGCGAGACCGTCACCCTTGGCCACCTGCTGGAAGGCCTGATGGTGGTGTCCGGCAACGATGCCGCGTTGGCGCTGGCCCGCCACTTGGCGGGTTCGGAGGCTGCCTTCGTACAGCGCATGAATGAGACCGCTGCACGCATGGGCCTGCGCGATACGCACTTTGTTTCCGTCTCGGGCATCACCACGCCGGGCCATGTGTCGACCGCGCATGACATGGCGATGCTTGCCGCGCGGCTGCTGGCCGATCATCCGCAGGTGCTGGCTATCACCGCGCAGCGCCACTTCAGCCACGGTACGTTCTGCAAGGACAACCAGAACACGCTGCTGGGCTCGGATGGCATCGATGGGCTGAAGACCGGCTATACCCGAGCGGCGGGCTTCTGCCTGGCGGCGACTGCGTGCCGCGACAGCGAAGAGGCGACGCACCGGCTGATCAACATCACCCTCGGCGCGCCCACGCGGGAATCGCGGAACGCATGGGTGCAGCAATGTCTGCAGGACGGTTTCGCGCAGCTGCAGGGCGACGCGGCGATCAGCGCGCGCGGCTGACGGTCTCGACGATCAGTCGTTGCAGTTCTGCTTCCGCATCCGGCTGCTGCAGCGCGCCGGCAGCCACCGCTTCGGACAGCGCCTCGGCGGCACCGAGAATTGCCCAGCGCCCGGCCACGGGCACGGCGCCGTCGGCCGCGAACGGACCAAGCCACTGCGCACACTGCTCGACGAAACCCTGCTGGTAGCGGTGGCGTACGTCGCGCAGCTCGGGCGAACCTGCCAACGCAGCGAGGATCGCCTGGATGTCGCTGCCCTGCGAGAGCACGCAGTCGATGTAGCCCGACGCGATGGCCTGAGCACGCTCGTGCAGCCGCGCAGGTGCCGCGCCGATGCGCGCATCGAACACGGCGGTCTGGCGCTGGTCGTAGTCCGCATACAACGCGGCCAGCAGGCCATTGCGGGTGATGAAGTGATCGTAGGCCACCGGCTTGGTCACGCCGGCCGCCTCGGCCAGGCGCCCCAGGCTGAGCGCATCGGTGCCCTCGCCGCCCACCAGCGTCCAGGCCACGTCCAGCAGCTGGCGGCCACGCTGTCCGCGTGACATCCGGCGACGGGTGGGCGTAGCGGCGGTGGACATGCAGCGGCTCTACATCATCAGACAGGTGTGCCTATGGTACGGCCGATGTCGGTGGCGGTCTGCAGATGCACCGCGGCCTGGCCACTGTCGGCATCGAGCAGCAGCGTGGACGAGTGCACGGTGGCACCGCAGTAATCGAAGATGCCCATGTCGATCTGTGTCTTCATTGCCGCACCGTAACCGCGGCGTTCGATCATCTCCGCGCCCGCGCCGCCGATGCCGACCAGATGCACCTGCAGCCGCTGCAGCTTCTTTTCCACCTTGCCGTCGGCACCGTCTGCGTAGGCCCAGCCCTGGGTGAACACCCGGTCGATCCAGCCCTTCAGCAGCGCGGGGAACGACCACCAGTACAGCGGATAGACCAGCACCAGCGTATCGGCGGCATCCAGCCGCGCATGCTCGGCGGCCACGTCGGCCGGCACCGCCGCGCCCTGCTTGAACAGGCCGATGTCGGCGGCATTGAAGCGGGGATCAAAACCCTCGGCGGCGAGATCGGCCAGGGTCACGCTGTTGCGCGCATCGGCATCGGTGATGGACTGGCCGATGCGCGCGGCAACGGCATGGGTAAGCGAAGCGGAATCGGGATGGGCGACGACGATCAGGCTGCGCATGGGAAAGACCTGCTGATTCATTAGTTACCAATGGTAACTATCAGCAGGAATTCCACCAGTACGCTCCGCAGGACGCTGATTTCGGCGCGCTGGCCCTCCCTGGGCTGCGGCCCAGGCGGACATGTATATGTCACCAGACCTCAAATGCGAATGATTCGTGATACGATTGTTAAAGAATTCTGAAATCCCCACACACCGACGTCCCAGCCATCGCCAGTGGACCCTCAACAGGAGTACTGCGCGATGTCGCATGCCGTTCTGAAATCCCGTCGTTCCGTTGCCGCGCTGACCGCCGCGATTGGTTTTGCGCTGGCCAGCACCGCCCACGCTGATGCCGCCGCCGACGCTTCGTCGACCAAGCAGATGGACACCGTGGTAGTCACCGCCACCGGCGCCCAGCAATGGATCAAGGATGCGCCGGCCAGCATCAGCGTCATCACCCGCGAGGAGATCGAGCGCAAGCCGGTCACCAGCATCGGCCAGCTGCTGAGCACCGTGCCGGGCGTGACCGGCGGCTATGCGCTGTCCGGTGCGCAGTCGAAGATCCGCCTGCGCGGCCTGCCCGAGCAGTACACGCTGATCCTCATCGACGGCCGCCGCCAGGGCAATTCCTCCGGCGTGAACTACCGCGACGACCTCGGTCCGCAGGATCTGAACTGGCTGTCGCCGGACATGATCGAGCGCATCGAAGTAGTGCGCGGCCCGATGTCCTCGCTGTACGGCTCGGATGCGATGGGCGGCGTGATCAACATCATCACCCACAAGATCCGCGACCACTGGGGTGGCTCGGTCACCCTCAACCACAGCATGCCCGACTCGGACACGCGCGGCGACACCACGCAGATGGGCGCGCTGTTCAGTGGCCCGCTGACCGAGAACCTCGGCGTGCGCATCGGTGCCAACGTCACCGACCACACGTCCGACACCGGTGCGCGGCAAACGCCCGGCAACAAGGCGCAGAACGCCAACCTGCAGTTCCAGTGGCGCCTCAACGACGACCACGCGCTGACCCTGGAAGGTTCGCGCGGCGAGCAGCGCAACACCGGTGCCGGTGATGTGTATGCCTGGGGCCTGTCCAAGCTGGTGCAGACCGGCTACGTCGTCAGCCATGACGGCCGCTACGGCGACACCACCACGTCCAAGAGCACGCTCGTGCAGAACGACTACAACGACAAGGGCAGCGTGCTGGGCACCCACTCCAAGGAGACGGTGTTCGACACCGCCTTCAACCACGGCTTCCACTGGGGCTTCGAGCAGAGCCTGAACGTGGGCGCGCAGTGGAGGCGCGAGGAACTGGAGAACCCGGACACGATCGGCACCGTGCCGGTGACCTGGACCGGCAGCGGCCGCATCAGCCCAGTGAGCGAAGCCGATTCGTGGGCGTTGTTCGCCGAGGACCACATCACCCTGCACGAGCGTTTCGTGCTGACCGTGGGCCTGCGCTGGGACAATACCGACAACTACGATGACAACCTGAGCCCGCGCATCTACGGCGTGTGGCATCCGGGCGATGCATGGACCGTGCGCGGTGGCGTGTCGCAGGGCTTCAAGGCGCCGAACCTGAAGCAGGGTACGGCCGGCGCGGCGACCCAGTCCGGCGGCAACGGCTGCACGGCATTGACCGCCGAAGGCTGGACCAACCGCTCGGTGAGCGCCGATGGCACCACCGGCTGCTACATGGCCGGCAACCCGAACCTGGAACCGGAAACCAGCACCAACTACGAGCTGGGGCTGGGCTACGACAAGAACGGCTGGTCCGCATCGGCGACCTACTTCCTGACCGACTTCGACGACAAGATCCAGCAGGTTCCGCTGCGCGAGATCTCCGGCCAGACCACCAGCTTCGTCAACGGTTTCTGGTGGACCGTGGCGCAGAACGTGCAGAAGGCCCGCACGCGTGGCATCGAAGCCAGCGTGACCGTGCCGCTGCACGAGCGTGTCAGCTGGACCACCAACGTCACGCGCATGCTGGAATCGAACAACCGCACCACTGGCGCGAGCCTGCTGGTGGTGCCGAAGATCACCGGCAACACCTCGTTGAACTGGGACGTGACCGATGCCTGGTCGCTGAACCTGAGCGCACAGCACATCGGCAAGCAGCTGGTGTCCTCCACCAGCGCGACGTTCGCCAAGGCCTACACGACGGTGGATCTGGTGACCGGCTATGACGTGAGCGAAAACCTGACCCTGCGCGCGGGCGTGCAGAACCTGGGCGATGTGTCCACGATCGACGAAGGCAACAACTACGACGGCGGCGCGCGTACGTTCTTCGTCGGCCTGACCGCGCGGTTCTGAGGAATTGCTGGGCAGCCGGGATCGGATCCCTTCGTTCAACGAAGGGCTGCGACCCCGATCGCGGGTAAGCATCCACGCATGGCGTGGATCTACTGATGCAGCCTATTGGCCCGTGTCCATCCGCGCATGGCGTGGATCTACTGCGTGATGTCGTCGTATCAGCGGAACAGGTCGTTCAATGCCGCGCCCGCGGCGGCCCGCTGCAGGCCATCGAAACGGCCGTCGCGCAGGATCGGATCGGTGGCCTGCATCAGCCCACCCCATGCCGCGCGCGCCAGGGCCCCACCCAGGCTGACCCGGCGCACGCCCAGCGCGGCGATGTCCTGCAAGGTGAGCGGCGTGGGCCCACCGACCAGCAGGTTCACCGGCTTCGGTCCTGCCGCCGCAACCACCGCCGTGATCTGCTCACGGGTGGTGATGCCCGGTGCGTACAGCACGTCGGCGCCGGCCGCGGCGTAGGCGCGCAGTCGTTGCAGGGTGTCGTCCAGATCGGGCACGCCGACGAAGAAGTTCTCGGCACGCGCCACCAGCAGGACGTCGGCACCGGCACGATCAATGGCCGCACGCGCGGCGGCCAGGCGCTGCACAGCTTGCTCAAGCGGCCGTAGCGGCGCCCCCGCCACGCCGCTGGCATCTTCAATGGACAGCGCGGCGATGCCGGTATCCAAGGCGGCGGTGACCGCTGCGCCGACCTCGTCCGCCGTCGCACCGAAACCATCGCCGAAATCCGCGTTCAACGGCAGCGACGTCGCGTCCGCCATCAGCCGCAGGTGTTCCAGCGTGGCTTCCAGCGAAACGGCACCATCGGGCCGGCCCTCGCTCCACGCGCAGCCGGCACTGGTGGTGGCCAGCGCCTGGAACCCCTGCCGCTGCAGATAGCGCGCACTGCCCACGTCCCACGGGTTGGGCAGCACGAAGCAGCCCTGGGCGTGCAGTTGGCGGAAGGCGGCGCGCCGGCGCGCGGTCCCGGGGTCAACAGCGGTCATGGCGAAGGTCCGGTGCATGGCCCGGCCACCCTAGCCCGACCGCGGGCACGACTCAACGTGGTGGCAGCGGCGCGGCATCACCTGATGCCCTGTGCTTATTGGACGGCGCGGCCACCATCGCCGAGCGTGTCGGCTCCGTCACCAGGACGCTGGCGCGGCCATGCCGCTGCCAGCGCGTCCAACACCATCGAACCCGGCCGACCCGGCTTCCGCGCGATCGTGCCGCCGCCGGCGCAGGGCCGCAGCCCCTGGGGCCAGGATACGGCAGCCGAAGCGACGCCGCGCCCGGCCAGCGTGCGCCCGGGCGAATCACCGGTGCCCAGCCGGCCGCGTGCCTATACCGATATCAAGAGCTACCACGCCCACATCTCTCGACGAAGACAGCCACCAGAAGGCGGCCCTGCTGCGGCGCTGGGCGGACGAACGCTTCGCGGTGGAACTGGGCAACTGGAACCTGGAACTGCGCGGCCCGCATGTCACGCCGTCGTTCTACTTCGGCTTCAGCAACGACCTGCTGCCGGTGCGGGTGCCGTGGCTGCCGCTCAGCAGCCTGGGCCTGACCATCCTCATCCACCCCAATACCGGCGATGGCCGTGCCGACCATCTGCATTACGCGCTGTGGGTGAACCGCGCGCAGCCGGTGGACGCCTACAACTGGCCGGCGCCGAAACCCGGCGAGACCGAGGCGCTGGAAGAGGTGTTCCCGAACGTGGTGCCGACGGCTCGAGACCTAAGTCCGGCGGCGGTCATCCACGCATGACGGGGATCTACGGGGCGCGGTCATCCACGCATGGCGTGGATCTACTGGACGTGGTCATCCACGCGGGACGTGGATCTACGCCATCGTCGGCCTTCGTGCGGGCATCCCCGCCGCCACGGCGTTCAGCGGGCCTTGATCCGGCGCCACCCATACGGCCGCAAGCGCTTCCACGATTTTCAAACGATTGCTTTAAACACCTGCAATTTCGCCGAACTGGACAGCATCCGCAGGTTCCGCCAGACTGCCGCCCTTTCCCGTTGATCGGACTCCATGGCGAAGCTGCTGGTCCTGCATGGCCCCAACCTCAACCTGCTCGGCACCCGCGAGCCGGAGGTCTATGGGCACACCACGCTGGCCGACATCGACCAGGCGCTGGCCGCCCAGGCCGCTGTGGCCGGGCATGCGCTGGAAAGCCTGCAGTCCAACGCCGAACACGTGCTGGTGGACCGCGTGCAGGCCGCGCGCACCGACGGTACCACGTTCATCCTGATCAACCCGGCCGCCTTCACCCACACCTCGGTTGCCCTGCGCGATGCGCTGGCGGCGGTGGCCGTGCCGTTCATCGAGATCCACCTGTCCAACCCGCACACCCGCGAACCGTTCCGCCAGCACAGCTATTTCAGCGACAAGGCGGTGGGCGTGGTGTGTGGCTTCGGCGCCGACAGCTACCGCTACGCGATGGACGCGGCGCTGCTGCGGGTGTCCGCCACCTGATTGTCGACCCGGGCGCCAGCCGGCGCTCTACCTCACCTAGATAGAAACCAAAGAGGCCCTCATGGATCTGCGCAAAATCAAGAAGCTGATCGACCTGCTGGAAGAGTCGAACCTGGCTGAAATCGAAATCAAGGAAGGCGAAGAGTCCGTGCGCCTGTCGCGCGCCCCGGTGGCCGGCTATGCCGCACCGATGCCGGCCCCGGTGTACGCCGCTCCGGCTGCCCCGGCTGCGCAGGCCATGCCGATGCAGTCGCCGACCGAAGCCTCCACCGGCGGCACCGCCAAGCCGGGCCCGGCCCTGCCGGAAGGCCACGTGCTGCGCTCGCCGATGGTCGGCACCTTCTACGCGTCGGCCGCTCCGGACAAGCCGGCCTTCGTCACCGTTGGCCAGCAGGTCAAGGAAGGCGAGACCCTGGCGATCATCGAAGCGATGAAGATGTTCAACCCGATCGAAGCCGACAAGTCCGGCACCATCGTCGCCATCCTGGGCGAGAACGGCCAGCCGGTGGAGTTCGACCAGCCGCTGTTCGTGATCGGCTGAGGGGCACGCCATGCTCGACAAAGTCGTCATTGCCAACCGAGGGGAGATCGCGCTGCGCATCCTGCGCGCGTGCCACACCCTGGGCATCCGCACGGTGGCCGTGCACTCCACGGTCGACCGCAACCTCAAGCACGTGGCCATGGCCGACGAGTCGGTCTGCATCGGCCCGGCACCGTCGCCGCAGAGCTACCTCAACATCCCGGCGCTGATCGCCGCGGCGGAAGTCACCGACGCCCAGGCCATCCACCCGGGCTACGGCTTCCTGTCGGAGAACGCCGACTTCGCCGAGCGCGTGGAGGAGTCCGGCTTCATCTTCATCGGCCCCAAGGCCGACACCATCCGCATGATGGGTGACAAGGTCGAAGCCATCCGCGCCATGAAGTCCGCCGGCGTGCCGTGCGTGCCCGGCTCGGGCGGCCCGCTGGGCGAGGACATCGTTGCCAACACCAAGATCGCCCGTGAGATCGGCTACCCGGTCATCATCAAGGCGGCCGGTGGCGGCGGTGGCCGCGGCATGCGCGTGGTGCACGCCGAAGCCTCGCTGAAGACCTCGATCGAAACCACCAAGAGCGAGGCCAAGGCCGCGTTCGGCAATGGCGAGGTCTACATGGAGAAGTTCCTGGAGAACCCGCGCCACGTGGAGATCCAGGTGCTGGCCGACGGCCAGGGCAACGCCATCCACCTGGGTGAGCGCGATTGCTCAATGCAGCGCCGCCACCAGAAGGTAGTGGAAGAAGCACCGGCACCGGGCATCAGCGCCGAACAGCGCGAAGAGATCGGCAAGGTCTGCACCGAAGCCTGCGTGCGCATCGGCTACCGCGGCGCCGGCACCTTCGAGTTCCTGTACGAAGACGGCCGCTTCTACTTCATCGAAATGAACACCCGCATCCAGGTGGAGCACCCGGTCACCGAAATGGTCACCGGCATCGACCTGGTGGCCGAGCAGCTGAAGATCGCTGCAGGCCAGAAGTTGTCGATCAAGCAGAGCGACGTGGTGCTCAGCGGCCATGCCATCGAGTGCCGCATCAACGCCGAAGATGCTGAAACCTTCGTGCCGAGCCCGGGCACCATCACCGGCTTCCATCCGCCGGGCGGCCCCGGCGTGCGCGTGGACACCCACATCTACAGTGGCTACCGCGTGCCGTCGAACTACGACTCGATGATCGGCAAACTGATCGTGCACGGCCCGGACCGCGAGACCGCCATCGCCCGCATGCGCGTGGCGCTGAGCGAGATGGTGGTGGACGGCATCAAGACCAATGTGGCCCTGCAGCAGCGCATCATGCGCGACAAGGGCTTCCAGGCCGGTGGGCAGAACATCCACTACCTGGAAAAGCGCCTGGCCGAACGCAAGAACAAGCCGATCGCGTTGACCTGATCGGCGGCAGATGCTGGACACGAAAAGGGCGGGGATTTCCCCGCCCTTTTTTGCGTCTTCCGGTGCCGCCGGGCATCACCGCCGGGCGTGGCCCGGCGCTACCCCACGCGGGTCAGCGCTTCTCAGCGACTTCGGCCGGAATCTGCGTCTCGGCCAGCGGGCGCACGCCGTTGGGCGAGGTCGGGTCGACGATCACCATGGTTTCGGTCGAGCCATCGGGCCAGACCACCTGGAAGGTACTGCCCGCCGGCAACGCAGCGAACGGCGCGCCACTCTGCGCGCGGTACACCGCAGCCACCTGGCTGGCACCGGCGCGGCGCACGTCTTCCTGCGCCTTCACCGAGGTCAGCTCAACCTTGGAAAGATGCCGGTAGCGATCCTCGTAGGTGTCGATCATCAGCAGGCCAACCGCGCCGGCCGAATACGCGACAAACAACGCCACCCAGAACCAGAACTTGGCCCCGTGCAGGAATCGACGGTAGTTCATTGCCCGTTCCTCTTTCCAATCAATTGCTTGATCCATTCGTTCATCTTCCCCGCACCTTGCCGCGATACAGCAGCGTCATACACGAAATCCTGGAAATCCTGCGTACCATCCTGCGAACAGATCCCTCCGTTCGCGCAGTAACTGTTCATCAGCACACTGTCGGCCCCACACGGTAGACCGAGCTGGCAGGCAGCCACCCGCCACGCCATCTCACTGAGCTGTTCGCCGGCCACCATGTTGGCCAGCGCCTTGTCGCCGGCAGCGCGCACACCCATGCCCGGCGCCAGCGCCATGTAGGCCTCCGGGTCGCGCGAGGTACGCACGCGCTCCACCAGGTCGCGGCGGTACTGGTCATTGCTGTGCAGCGGCTCACCCTCGGCGAACAGCGCGGCTTCGGCGGCCAGGTTGCCCTGCAGGGCCGCACGCCGGCGTTCGTTGAACACCAGCGAAGGGCCCAGCTTGTCGCCCGGCACGAAACCACCGCAGCGCTGCGCCACGCGCTCGCGCGCCTGCACCATCGCCGGCGCCGCGCTCAGGCCGAGGCCGGCCAGCACGTTGTTGTCCAGGCGGTAGCCACCGGGATCGACCGCATACTGCGCGCAGTAGTCGTAGACCCGGCTGAGCATCCAGCGCGCCTCATGATTGCCCTGCTCGGCCTGCGCCTTCAGGCGCTGTGCGTAGGCGAACAGATCGGTCTCGCCTTCGATGTCGGCGCGGATGTCCAGCGGCAGGCCCGAAGGCAGCGCGCTGCTGCGCTCGAAGCCGGCCAGGCGGCGGGCCAGCGCTTCAGGCATCACCGGTTCCAGCGCGTCCTGCACGCTGGCGGCGGACACCGCCATGGGCGCACCCACGTCCACCTGCTCCGCGCGCCCATGGCCACTGGCCCGATAACCGGCCACGCCCAGCACGGCCACGGCCGGCAGCACGAGCAACCAGGTTTTCAGGGTCGGGGCGAGAGCCATCGGCGGTCGGTTACGGCACGTCGGGCAGGAAAGCGCCAAGTTTAGCAAGGCCCGTGAGGCCTGTCTGAATCGGCCTCGTTCAGCCCCGGCCCGCATCTCAGGGGATACGGAGACGGCTGGATGGTCTAGCATGGCCCCCTTTCCCGCGATTGCCCCCACGCCATGCCGTTCCTGGAACTGACCCTGCGCTGCACCGAAGCCACCCAGCCCCGCTATGAAAACGCGCTGGAGGACGTGGGCGCGCTGGCGGTGACCCTGCTCGATGCCGAGGCCGACACCAGCAACGAGCAGGCCATCCTCGAGCCGGGCGTGGGCGAGACCCCGCTGTGGGACACCCTGGTGCTGAGCGCGCTGTTCCCGGCCGACAGCAACGCGCTGTTGCTGCTGGCCGCGCTGGAAGCGTTCGACCCGGAGCTGGACTGGACCGGCGGCAGCTTCCGCGCGGTCGAGGACGAAGACTGGGAACGCGCCTGGCTCGACCAGTTCCAGCCGATGGATTTCGGCAGCCGCACCTGGATCGTGCCGTGGAACCATGAACTGCCCGAGGCGGCGCAGGCCGCCGACGCCGCCGTGGTGCGCCTGGACCCGGGTCTGGCCTTCGGTTCGGGCACCCACCCGACCACCGCGCTGTGCCTGCGCTGGCTGGACCAGCTGGCCGTGGATGGCCTGCTGCAGGGCCAGCGCGTGCTCGACTTCGGCTGCGGCTCGGGCATCCTCGCCCTGGCCGCGCTGAAGCTGGGTGCAGGCGAAGCGATCGGCGTGGACAACGATCCGCAGGCGCTGATCGCCACCGCCGACAACGCCGAGCGCAATGGCGAGCAGGCCCGCATGCACGTGTATCTGCCGCAGGACGAACCGGTGGCCACCTACCCGATCGTGGTCGCCAACATCCTCGCCTCGGCACTTGATGCACTGGCCGAACTGCTGGCCGCGCGCGTCGCTGCCGGTGGCTGCATCGCCCTGTCGGGCATCCTGCATGGCCAGGAAGGCGAACTGCTGCAGCGTTACGCAGCATGGTTCGACGAGCTGCAGGCCACCCAGGACGGCGACTGGATGCGCATCACCGGCGTACGCCGCGCCTGATCGTGGTTGAATGACCGCTGGATCCGAGCCCGCGCCCTGAGCATGTCCGAGCCGAACCCGCCGCGTCGTCCGCTTGCCACCTTCCTGCGTTCCGCGCCGGGAACCGATGCGCCGCCCGACACCGGGCAGGCGCAGGAACCCGCTGGCAACACGACGGATGCCACCGTCGATCAGACGGCACCGTTGGAACTGCCGGCCGAACCGGTGGTGGACACACCGCCACCGCCGCAGACGCGACGGTCCGATGACACTGTCATTGAAACGTCCTCGCGCATCGACACGCCGGCATCGGTCGCACCGGCCAGCGATGCGCCCAGTTTCCTCGGCGCCCGCCCGCGTGCCCTGCCGACGCCGCGCTGGCACTGGGCCCTGGTGGCCGTGCTGGCATTGCTGCTGGTGCTGCAGAGCGTGCTGGCCGATCGTGCGCGACTGGCTGCTGATGCCGCGCACCGCCCGTGGATCAGTGCGCTGTGCGGTGTCCTGCGCTGCAGTCTGCCGGCATGGCGCGAACCGACCGCATTGACCATGACCAGTCGCGAGATCCGTCCGCTGCCCGGGCAGGCCGGTGTGCTGCAGGTCCAGGCCAGCATCCGCAACGATGCGCGCTGGGCACAGGCATGGCCCGACCTGCGCCTGTCACTGGCCGATGCTGATGGCCGGGTGATCGGCACCGGCGTGTTCCCGCCCGCGCAGTACCTGGGCGAGAACCCCGGCGCGGCCCTGCTGGAACCGGGGCAGAGCGCGCGCATCGCCTTCCGCGTACAGGAGCCTGCGGCCTCCACGGTCGCATTCACCTTCGAGTTCCTCTGAGCGGGACGAAGGAGTCCAGCCGTGGCAGGTCGGGCACGCTCGCGCTAGACTGGCCGCCACCACCTCGTCCGGCCGCGCGCTCCGCGCGCACGGGCCACCGAATCGGGAACCCCCTTGAACGCTGTCCTTTCTCGTCCTGACAACAGTCGTGGCGCTGCCCGGCCACCGCTGCGTGAACACGTCGCCCAGTCCGTGCGCCGCTACCTGCGTGACCTCGATGGCTGCGACGCGGACGATGTCTACGAGATCGTGCTGCGCGAGATGGAGATTCCGCTGTTCGTGGAAGTGCTCAACCACTGCGAAGGCAACCAGAGCCGCGCCGCGGCGATGCTGGGCATCCACCGCGCCACGCTGCGCAAGAAGCTGAAGGAATACGGCATCAGCGCGTAAGCGCGGCCCGCCGGGCATGGCCCGGCGCTACCGATGTATGCCCGTAGATCCACGCCATGCGTGGATGAAAACCCGGCGAAATCACCCCACCCCGCCGGCCTTCCAGTAATACCGCACCACATGGAAGAACACCGGCGCGGCGAAGCACACCGAATCCAGCCGGTCGAGCATGCCGCCATGGCCCTCGATCATGTGGCCCCAGTCCTTGATGCCGCGGTCGCGCTTGATCGCCGACATGACCAGGCCACCCCAGAATCCCATCAGGTTGATCAGCAGCGACAGGCCGAACGCCTGCAGCGGCGTGAACGGGGTGATCCACCACAGCGCCGCACCCAGCGCGCTGGCACTGAGTACGCCGCCGACGAAGCCTTCCACCGTCTTCGACGGCGACAGCTTCGGGGCGATCAGGCGCTTGCCCAGCAGCTTGCCCCAGATGTACTGCAGCACGTCCGAGGACTGCACCACGATCACCAGGAAGGCGAACAGCAGCACGTTGCGCGAGGGATCGTGGCCGGGCACGTGCAGGTTCAGCAGCAGCGGCACGTGCGAGATGCAGAACACGCAGATCATCAGCCCCCACTGCACCTTGGCCGTGCGTTCCAGGTAGTGGGTGGTGTCGCCACCGATGGTCGACAGGATCGGCAGGAACAGGAACGCGTAGACCGGAATCAGCAGCGTGTACATGCCGTACCAGTCGATCCACACCAGGTAGTACTGCCATGGCAGCACGATGTAGAACGCAGCCAGCAGCGCGTAGTAATCGCCCGAGCGCGTGGGCGCCAGCGTGATGAACTCGCGCAGCGCGAACAGCGAGATGATCGCGAACAGCACGATGACCCCGGCGCGGCCGAACAGCAGCGCAGCGCCCACCACGATGGCCATCACCCACCACGCGCGGATGCGCGAAACCAGGTTGGCGATGACCGCGCTGGGGTTCTCGCGCTGGCGCCAGCGCAGCGTCTCCGATACCAGCGTGGCCAGCACCAGCACCGCGCCGACACCGGCAAACAGCAGGCCGGTCTGCTGGCCCACGCTCTGCGTGGCCAGGTCGCCGGATACATCCAGCAGGAAACTCATGCGCGGCCTCCGTTCGGTGCCAGGTCCAGCAGCGCCTGGCGACTGCGCGCGAGGAACGCGGCCTTGTCCTCATCGGCCTGCAGGCGCAGCGGCGTGCCGAAAGTCGCCGTGCACAGCAGCGGCAGTGGCAGGAAACGCCCCTTGGGCATCACCCGCTTCAGGTTGTCGATCCACACCGGTACGAACTCCAGTTCCGGGCGCTGCCGCGCCAGATGATAGATGCCACTCTTGAACGGCAGCAGTGGTTCCTCGCCGATGTTGCGCGTGCCTTCCGGGAACAGGATCAACGAACATCCCTCGTCCACCGCATCGCGCAGCCCCTGCAGTGGATCCTGCTGGCGCCGCGCGGCGTCGCGCTCGACCAGCACGCCGTTGAACACCGCATCGATCAGGTAACTGCGCAGCGCATCGCCCTGCCAGTACTCGGCGGCGGCGACGGGCCGCACCTGGCGACGCAGCGCCGCCGGCATCGACGACCAGATCAGCACGAAGTCACCATGGCTGGCATGGTTGCCGTAGTACACGCGGTGCTCGCTGGATGGCGCACAGCCGATCCACAGCGCGCGCGCACCGGTCACCACATGGATCGCGCCACTGCAGGCGCGGGCGATCAGCTCAGCAAACATCGTTATCTCCGCTCAGGTCTGCGGCCACAGCACGGCCAGCAGCATCACCGCAAACTGCAGCAGCGTGGCCACATACTGGCGCACCAGCAGGCGGCGCATGCCGATCCAGCGTACGTCCCAGCCGCGCACCGGCGCCTGCGCATCGCGGCGGCGCAGGCCGGCGGTGTGCAGCGCCGCGTCCACGCGCTCGGCGGCGGCATCGCCCTGCAGGCCTTCCCGCAGCAGCTGCTGCAGCAGGCTGGCATCCAGCTGCACGCGCACCGCGTAATACGCCTGCACCACGCCCACGGCCACGCTCAGCAGCAGCAGGCCGGCGGCGAACATCGCCAGGCCGGGCTCGATGCCCAGCATCAGCAGCGCTACCAGCAGCAGGCCCGCTGACAGCGCGGCGGGCAGCCGGCCCTGGCGCAGCAGCAGGTGCATCATCGGCAGATCGGCAGCGGTACTCATGCGTTGCTCTCCCGTGTGGTGGCGGCCGCGATGGCCTGTAGATGAACGTCATGCAGGACGATGGACGGCCGTGCGGCACGCACCCGCGCTACCGCTTCGGCGACGGTGCATACCCGGCCGGTACGCAGCAGCCAGGTCGCGACGCTGGCCGCACTGCGCGAATAGCCCAGTGCGCAGCACACCAGCAGCGGCCCCTGCGCACGCAGGGCTTCGATGGCATCGGCGGCCTCGGCCAGCTGCGCCGGCGTGGGCACCACCAAATCCAGCATCGGCACGCTGGCATAGGCCGCACCCGGCGCCGTGCAGGACAGCTCGGCGCAGGCATCGACCACACCGCGCAACGGCGCTGGCAGCGCGGCGCAGGGAATGCGGCCCAGCCACACGCCACCGGCCACTTCCACTGGCTGCGGCACAGTGCGCGTCCACAGCCGCGAATTGATCCAGGCCGCGGCCAGGTACGGTGCCAGCAGCCAGCGCGCGGCCATGGTCAGTCGCCCATCGGCGCGCTTCTGGAACACCGCCGTGCCCAACCCGGCATAGGCCAGCGCCACCAGCAGCAGCGACACCACCGGCCACAGCAGCCACAGCGTCGCGCCCCCCAGCACCACCACCGGCACCAGCAGAACCGCGGCGCCCAGCAGATAGAACGAGGCCAGGCGCCAGCGCTTTGGATCGCGCGCCGTGCGCCACGCCCGCAGCGGCGGCGTGCCCTGCTCTGGCCACAGCCACACGCACAGCCAACCAGCCAGCAGTCCGGTGGGCACATCGATGAAGTGGTGCTGGAAGGTGGTCAGCACCGAGACGCCGATCAACAGCGCCCACGCATGCAGCAGCCAGCGCCACGCGCCATGCAGGTACTGCGCGTACTTCACCCACAGCACGATCAGCAGCACGATGTGCAGCGACGGCGCCTGGTTGAACGGCTTGTCGAAACCCAGCAGCACATCGAACAGCCAGCCGAACACGCCGCCGATTTCTGGTCGTTCAAAACTGAAGCGCAGCGGCCACAGCAGGAAGCAGGCCACCGCGATCAGTTGCGCGCTGAACAGGCGCAGCGCATGCCGGTCCAGCTCGAGGCGCTGCCGGCACAGGAAGAACGAGATCGCGTAGAACAGGTCGATCGACCAGTACGGCACGATCGTCCATGGCACGAACGGGATATGCGATTCCCAGGCGAATGCCATCACCGGCAGCACGGCGTGGCGCCCGGCCATCCAGTTGGCGAAGCCATAGCTGGCGAAGAAGAATGGGCCCAGCAGTACCAGCCACAGCAGGGCGCGCCGCCAGGGACGCCCCGCCGCGGCCAGCGGGGTGGCAGCCAGCGTTGCCATCACGCGGTCCGGCGTGCCAGCGACACGGTGAAGATGCCGAACGCGTCGATGCGCTGCGCCACCTTCTCGAACCCGGCCAGGCGCACCAGCTCATCCATTTCCTGCTGGGTACGACGGCGCATCACCCACGCCGCACCACCGCGGTGGCTGGTCAGCGCGCGGGCGATGAATTCCAGCTGCGGGTGCCATGGCTGGCCGGTATAGGCCAGGTAGCCGCCGACCGGCACGGTTGCGGCGATGCCCTGCAGCGAACGCAGCACCGCATCGTTGTCGGGGAACAGTTCGTACAGGCCCGACACCACCGCCAGCGTCGGCGCCGGGTCGACCTGCGCCAGCTGTACCGGGTCGAACGCATCGCCCTGCTCGAAGTGGGCGATGTCGGACGCACCGAGGCGGTCGATCAAGGCCTGGCCCTGAGTCACGTTCAGATCGCTGAAATCACGCAGCACGATGCGCTCGGCACGCTGTTCGCCCTGGCCCAGCGCCTCCAGCACGTAGCGGCCGTGGCCGGCCGCAACGTCCAGCACGCGCACCGGCGTGCCCTGCCCGCGCAGGCGCTGGGCAGCGTCGCGCAGCAGTTCCTGCAGGTGCTGGCCACGGATGCGGATGCCACGCCAGCCGATCGCATCGAGATAGTTGCGGTCGACCATGCGGCCCAGCGGGCCCTTGCCGCGCGCTTCGTCGCGGTAGATGTAGTCCAGCGTGCTGCCCGAATCGAAACCGGTCTGCAGGCCCAGCGCGATGCCTTCCGAAAGCGTGCCGCCGACGCGCAGGCCGCCACGCACCACGCGCCAGCGCAGGTCGGCCAGGCTGTTTCGCTCCGGCGGCCAGGCCAGGATTTCCGATTCTTCGAAGGTCGGCCCATGGCGATGCGCATCGCGCCGCGACAGTTCGCGCAGCGGCTCGGCGAAGCGCGCCTGGATGAAGCTGCGGATGCGCGCCAACGCTGACGCGCGGTCACGCTCGCCGAGGGTGTCGTGGAAGAAGCCCGGCAGGTGCACGCGTTCCTTGATCGGGCTGGACAGGTGCTCGTAGAAGTGGTCCTGCGGGCCACGGTGCACGACGAAATCCGAACCGGACACCAGCAGCTGCACCGGCACGCTGATCGCCTGCGCATCGGCGACGATGCGGTCGGCAGCCTCGTACAGGCCCAGCAGCACGCGCACCGAGATCGGCCGGGTGATCAGCGGGTCGGTGCGGTAGCTTTCCACCCGCGCCGGATCGTGGGTCAGCCACTGCGGCTTGACGTAGCTGTTGACGAAGAAGTTGCCGCGCAGCTTCTGCATCAGGGTCAGGCCAGCGCGCGCGAATGGCACGTACAGCTTCACCTTAAACGCCGGCGAAGCCATGACCAGCGCGCGCAGTCGCGGCGCGTAATCGTGCACCCAGGTGGCGGCCACCACGGCGCCCACGCTCTGCGCGATCACCACGATGTCCTCCACCGCGATGCCGTGCTCGGCACCGATGTGGGCGATGAAGCTGTCCAGGTCGCGCACCAGCGCCGGGAAGCCCGGCGCATCGCCGCGGGCACCCGGCGAACGGCCGTTGCCGCGCGCATCCCAGGCGAAGAACGCGGTATCGGGCAGGTCCAGTTCATCGACCAGGTGGGTGACCCGGCCGGAATGCTCGTGGCCGCGATGCAGCAGCACGATGGCCTTGGCCGGCGTGGTGGTCGTGATGCTCGCCCAGTACCGGTAGAACAGCGGTACCTGGTCGAAGCTGTGGAATTCCCGTTCCTGCGCCTGACGCATGCAATCTCCAGATTGATAAGGCGTGTAGTCTTGTTGTTTGTCGTTGATTACTGCGGCGGAATCGCCGCTTCCTGCAGCCCGCGGCGGATGCGGTTGGTCATCGTCAGCACGCACAGTGCGGCCATGGCCGCAGCCACGCCAGTGACCGTCATCGCGCCCACCCACCCGAAGGCCAGGAGCAGGCCCAGCGCCCCGATCACGAACGCGCGGTCGCTCTTGCCCATCGGGCCGTCATAGCGGCGGCTGGCACCGACCATCAGCCCCAGTACGCCGGCGTATTCGCTCAGCGCCGCGGTCCAGGCCA
The DNA here is from genome assembly GCF_056854535.1 of Stenotrophomonas sp. STEN054. Classification (NCBI taxonomy): domain Bacteria; kingdom Pseudomonadati; phylum Pseudomonadota; class Gammaproteobacteria; order Lysobacterales; family Lysobacteraceae; genus Stenotrophomonas; species Stenotrophomonas sp. STEN054. The sequence continues at coordinate 23,488 of NZ_JBXFWG010000004.1, forward strand.
GCAGCCACAGTGCCTCCGGCCGCACGCCCGGCACGCTGAGCAGGGCCAGGTACAGCGCGGCGTCGGCGATCACATCGCACAACTCGTTCAGGTAGGCGCCCAGCTTCGACTGCTGGCCGAACTCGCGGGCCAGCATGCCGTCCACGGCGTTGAGGGCCATGCGCAGCAGCATCCACAACGGCAGCAGCAGGTACAGCAGCGGCTGCGCAGGCGCACAGCACCAAACGGCGGCGGCCACCAGCAGCGAGACCACAGCGGCAGCCACGGTCACCGTGTTGGCGGTGATGCCGAGGCGGTAGAGCCCGCGCACGGCCGGACGCAAGAGGTCCTGGAAACGTCCTTTCAAAGCATAGATCGACACGATCTGAACCCGCTGATCCTTGGCAGTTCCGGCATAGCCTACCCCATGGCGTGTTCAGCCCGGCATGCCGATGCAGGCCGTTTTCCCCTGCCGGGGCCAGCAAAGCGCGCCGGCAGCGCCCGCCACCGCCCCCCACGAACTACAATATCGGCCCCGCTCCGCTGCCGATTGCCCTGTCCCCATGACTGCTGATCTGTTGCCCGTCCGTCGGGCCCTCCTTTCCGTTTCCGACAAGACCGGCCTGGTCGAGCTGGCCACCGCGCTGGCCGCCCGCGGCGTCGAGCTGCTGTCCACCGGCGGCACCGCCAAGGCGATCCGCGATGCGGGCCTGGCCGTGAAGGACGTGGCCGACGTCACCGGCTTCCCGGAAATGATGGACGGCCGGGTCAAGACCCTGCACCCGATGGTGCACGGCGGCCTGCTCGGCCGTTCGGGCCTGGATGACGCGGTGATGGCTGAGCACGGCATCGGCGCCATCGACCTGCTGGTACTGAACCTGTACCCGTTCGAATCGGTCACCGCCAAGGCCGACTGCACCCTGGCCGACGCGGTGGAGAACATCGACATCGGCGGCCCGGCCATGCTGCGCTCGGCGGCCAAGAACTTCGCCCGCGTGGCGGTGGCCACCGACCCGACGCAGTACGCCGAACTGCTGGCCTCGCTGGACGCCAACGATGGCCAGCTGAGCGCAGGCACCCGCTTCGCCTTCGCGGTGGCCGCGTTCAACCGCGTCGCCCAGTACGATGCGGCCATCAGCAACTACCTGTCGGCGGTCACCGCCACCGATGCCGCCGTGCCGGCGCGTGCCGAGTACCCGGCGCAGATGAACTCCACCTTCGTGAAGGTGATGGACCTGCGCTACGGCGAGAACCCGCACCAGAGCGGCGCGTTCTACCGCGACCTGTACCCGGTGCCGGGCACGCTGGCCACGTTCCAGCAGCTGCAGGGCAAGGAACTGAGCTACAACAACCTGGCCGATGCCGATGCGGCCTGGGAATGCGTGCGTCAGTTCGATGCACCGGCCTGCGTCATCGTCAAGCACGCCAACCCGTGCGGCGTGGCCGTCGGTGCCGGCAACGGCGATGCCTACGAGCTGGCCTACGCTACCGACCCGACCAGCGCCTTCGGCGGCATCATCGCCTTCAACAAGCCGCTGGACGCGGCCACTGCGAAGGTCATCCTCGACCGCCAGTTCGTCGAAGTGCTGATCGCCCCGGATTACGAGCCGGCCGCGCTGGAATACGCGCAGAAGAAGGCCAACGTGCGCGTGCTGCGCATCCCGCACGGTGATGGCCTGAACAACTTCGACAGCAAGCGTGTGGGCTCGGGCCTGCTGCTGCAGTCGTCGGACAACCGCGGCATGACCCGCGACGAACTGAAGGTGGTCAGCAAGGTCGCGCCGACCGACAAGCAGTTCACCGACCTGCTGTTCGCCTGGAACGTGGCCAAGTTCGTGAAGTCCAACGCGATCGTCTACGCCAAGGACAACCGCACGATCGGCGTCGGCGCCGGCCAGATGAGCCGCGTCTACTCCGCGCGCATCGCCGGCATCAAGGCGGCCGACGCGAATCTGGTGGTGGAAGGGTCGGTGATGGCCTCCGATGCGTTCTTCCCGTTCCGCGATGGCATCGACGCGGCAGCGGCCGCCGGCATCAAGGCCGTCATCCAGCCGGGCGGTTCGATGCGCGATGCCGAAGTGATCGCCGCCGCCGACGAACATGGCCTGGCCATGGTGTTCACCGGCGTTCGCCACTTCCGCCACTGATCCTGGAGCGACACGGATGTCCGCAGTCTCGATCAAGCCCCTGATTCTGCCCGCCTTGATGGGCGCGGCCCTGCTGGCCGGCTGCAAGCCGGCCACCGAGCCGGCACCCGCCCCGGCCCCGCAGGCAGAGGCACCGGCCGCAGCCAGCACCGCAGCGGCCGGGCATGTCAGCCGCACCGCGCGCCTGCAGGCCTTCCTGACCGCGCGTTACGGCAAGGACGCGCGGCTGTCCGACGGCTGGCGCGGCAACTGGACGCAGGACGGCGACACCCGCCCGGTCGACTGGGCGGTCTGCGCCGAACAGCCGGTGGTCAGTGGTGACAGCTGGCAGCAGCTGCTGGCGGTGTGCGGCGAAGTGGTCGACGCCGGCCATGCCGACCCGGGCACCATCGATTACTACGTGCTGCGTCCCAGCGGCGACGGCTTCGAAGTAGCGGCCGAGCTGACCGGCGGCACCTATGGAAGCAGCGGCCGTCCGGGCAGCGTCGAGATCCTGCGCTTCGGCAGCGACTTCTACGGCTTCCGCAGCGTCAGCGGCTGGTACGGCCAGGGCTATTCGCTGCAGTCGCAGGGTTTCATCCTGCCCGGCCCGAACGGGCTGGTGGATGCAGGCAGCCTTCGCAGCCACATCGACAACGCGGCGGCCTACGACTGCGACGACGCCGAGCAGGCCGCAGACTGCCGCACCCGCATGTTCGATATCGACTTCCAGCTGCGCATGGACGACAGCAACCGCAGCGCGCGCGTCTGGCCGCTGCTGATCGAGGAAACCGGCAGCAGCTGTGGCGGCAGCAACGTGCGCCGCACGCACCGCTTCACCCTGGACCCGAAGTCCTGGACCTATTCCTTCCCCGACGCGCTGCAACGCGAGGGCTGCGAGTGAACCACGCGCGCCGCCGGGGACATCGCCCCTCCCTTCCCACGCAATCTGGAATCTCTTGATGAACGTACTTGTCATCGGCTCTGGCGGCCGCGAACACGCCCTGGCATGGAAGCTGGCCCAGTCCTCCCGTGTCACCGAAGTGATCGTGGCGCCCGGCAATGCCGGCACGGCCAACGAAGACAAGTGCCGCAACGTAGCGGTGAAGGTGACCGACATCGACGGCCTGCTGGCGCTGGCCCAGGCCGAAGGCGTGGCGCTGACCGTGGTCGGCCCGGAAGTGCCGCTGGTGGCCGGCGTGGTCGACCGCTTCCGCGCCGCCGGCCTGCGCATCTTCGGGCCGACCGCCGCCGCCGCGCAGCTGGAAGGCAGCAAGGCCTACGCCAAGGATTTCCTGGCCCGCCACAACATCCCCACCGCCTTCTACGCCGTGCACACCGAGGTGGACGCTGCGCTGGCCTACATCCGCGAGAAGGGCGCACCGATCGTGGTCAAGGCAGATGGCCTGGCCGCCGGCAAGGGCGTGATCGTGGCGATGACCCAGGCCGAGGCCGAGGACGCGGTACGTGACATGCTCTCGGGCAACGCCTTCGGCGATGCCGGCGCGCGCGTGGTCATCGAGGAATTCCTCGATGGTGAGGAAGCCAGCTTCATTTCGATGGTCGACGGCGTGCACGCGCTGCCGATGGCCACCTCGCAGGACCACAAGCGCGTCGGCGACGGCGACACCGGCCCGAACACCGGTGGCATGGGCGCCTACTCGCCCGCGCCGGTGGTGACGCCGGAGGTGCACGCGCGGGTGATGCGCGAGGTGGTGAACCCGACCGTGCAGGGCATGATCGCCGACGGCATCCCGTTCACCGGCTTCCTCTATGCCGGCCTGATGATCGATGCCAGCGGCGCGCCGAAGGTAATCGAGTTCAACGTGCGCTTCGGCGACCCGGAAACCCAGCCGGTGATGCTGCGCCTGCAGTCAGACCTGGTGGACCTGGTGGAAGCGGCCATCGATGGCCGCCTGGACCAGCTGGACGCGCAGTGGGATCCGCGCCCATCGCTGGGCGTCGTGCTGGCCGCCAAGCCTTATCCGGAAGCGCCGATCACCGGTGAGGTGATCTCCGGCCTGGACGACGTGCCCGCCAATGCCAAGGTGTTCCATGCTGGCACCACGCTGGATGCAGAGGGCCAGGTGCTCAGCGCCGGCGGCCGCGTGCTGTGCGTGGCCGCGCTGGGCGACAGCGTGCGCGACGCGCAGGCCAGTGCCTATGCCGGCGTGGCCAAGGTGACCTGGGCCAACGAGTTCCACCGCACCGACATCGGCTGGCGCGCGATCGCACGCGAGGGCTGAGGCTCGCCCGGCGTCAGTAGATCCACGCCATGCGTGGATGAGCCCCACAAACAGAAAGGCCCGGCATTGCCGGGCCTTTCCTCATTCCAACGCCTCCCGCTTACGCAGTGAACAGCGCCTTCATCTTCTTCAGCGCGTTCGCTTCAACCTGGCGGATGCGCTCGGCAGACACCCCGTACTCATCAGCCAGTTCCTGCAGCGTCACCTTGCTGTCGGCATCCAGCCAGCGGCGGCGGATGATGTCGCGCGAGCGGGCATCCAGCTCGGCCAGGCCTTCGCGCAGCAGCTGCATCTGGTTGTCTTCGCTGTCCTCGCGCTCGTAAGCCATCGACGGATCTTCATCGTCGGACACCAGGAACGCAGCCGGCGACGGCGGCGCATGATCATTGTCTTCGTCGGTCGGCGCATCGAAACCGATATCGCGACCGGACAGGCGCGATTCCATTTCCATGACCTCGCGCTCGGACACGTTCAGATCCTTGGCGACGGCGCTGACTTCGGCCGCGTTCATCCAGCCCAGGCGCGTCTTCGACCTGCGCAGGTTGAAGAACAGCTTGCGCTGCGCCTTGGTCGTGGCGACCTTGACGATGCGCCAGTTCTTGAGGATGAACTCGTGCATTTCGGCACGGATCCAATGCACGGCGAAGGACACCAGGCGCACGCCCATGTCGGGGTCGAAGCGCTTGACCGCCTTCATCAGGCCGATGTTGCCTTCCTGGATCAGGTCGCCCAGCGCAAGACCGTAGCCGTTGTAACCGCGGGCCACGTGCACCACGAAGCGCAGGTGCGAATGCACCAGCTCACGTGCGGCGTCCAGATCGTCACCGTCGCGGAAACGACGGGCCAGGTCCTGTTCGTCATCGACCGACAGCACCGGAATCTGGTGCACGGCACCGATGTAGGCGTCCAGCGAACCGAGCGCACTGGGAATCGGGAGATTGTTTGCCACAAGGGCAGTAGAGGTGTTCTGGCTCATAGGGCTCATCTTAGCAGTCCGGCTTTTGGACTGCTAAAGCGGGAGGAAGTTCCAGTGTTCCGCGAACAGAACACTGGGCGATTCAACATCCCTACCCTATCGCGAATTGATGACAATGGCGAGCAGGCTCGACCATGGAAGAACACCTTCCAAATCAATCACTTGAAGAGAATAAGGTGCATGAATGGTCGTTTTGGGCCGCAAAATCCCACGGCGCCACCCCATTCAGCCCGGCAATGTTGCCGGTCGTTCAGCCCAAGGCCGCATGGCCGCCCTCGGGCGGCCTCAGTAGTAACCGGCCAAGTTCAGGAAGAAGCCCTTCTGGTCGTACCTCAGCTCGGTCATGTCGTCGCTGAACTCGGTGAAGTTGTAGCCCACGCCGACCTTGAAGTTCTCGCCCACCCGCCGGTCCACGCCCAGCAGCCAGCCCTTGCGCACGCCGCCCTCGCGCACCTTCAGCCAGCGGTGCTCGGCCAGCCCTTCCCACTCCGCGAACAGGCGGTAGCGCAGCTGCAGGGCGGCGAAGTCGGCGCGGCTGTCCAGCCAGGCGCCCTCACCGCGGCCGGTGCGGTAGTCGCCCCAGCGCGAGGCCAGCTTGGCAGCCATTTCCCAGCGCTCGCCGATCTGGCGGATGCCCTCCAGCGACAGCACCTGTGAACGTTGGTCGTACAGGTTGCCGCCTTCCTGGCCCAGAGAGGCCACGTCATAAAGGTAGGTGAACTTGCCGAAGCCGGCCCAGCGCGTGTTGTCGTGCGGGCGCCAGGCGAAGCCGACATTGGTTTCCACCAGCTTGGCATCGGCCACCGGATTGATCCGGTCCTGGGTGTCGGCGTAGTTCGCGCGCAGGGCGAAGCGCCAGTCTTCGTTGAGCTTGTAAAGCAGCCGGTTGGTGGTCACCCACTGCTCGCGCTGTTCGGCACCGCTGTCGCGGCGGTACTCCAGTTTGCTGCTCCACTGCGCCACCGCATCGGTGCGGCCACCGCTGACGCTGTACGCACGGCGGTTGATGCGGCCCACCGTGGATTCCAGCTCGCCGTCCATCAGGGTGAAGCCAAGGTTCCAGCCCTGCGCCGGGTAGAAATCCATGCCGAAGGTGTGCACCAGGCCCGCGCTGTCCTGGCGGCGGTCCTTCAGGTACTGGCTCTCGTTGTAGACGTTCACCTGGTTGCTCAGGCGCCATCGCTGGCCGACCGTCCAGCCGCTCTGCAGGCCGCTGTCGAACAGCGGATCGGTGCCGGTGCGGTCGGTGCTGTAGCTGTAGCTGCCGTACAGGCTGTGGTCGGGCGCCATGCGGTATTCGGCATCGACCTTGCCGCCGTGGCCGCGGCTGCCGCCACTCAGCTCGGCACCCACGCTGCTGCGGTCGCCGAACAGGTAGCGCGCACCCAGCGTCAGCAGGTCGTTCCTCTCGTAGGCACCGCCGTCATCGTCCAAAGTCACCTGGCCGGTGCCGTACAGCTCCCACGAGGACCCGAAGCGCTGGCGGTAACCGATCGCCGCCAGCAGCGCGGAGACATCCTGCAGCGCCTGCTCCTCGCGCACCCGGCGCAGTTCGCCGGTCAGCTGGCCGTCGTTGCCCAGCCGCCATTCGGCGGTCAGCTGGCTCTGCTCCAGCGCCAGTTCGCCCTGCTCGGCGCGGGTGTGGCGGCCGTACAGGCTGAAATCATCGGTAAGGTAGCCAAGGAACTCCGCGCCGTATTCCTGGATCGGCAGGCCGGTATCCTGGCGTGCCACCGAGAAGCCGGCGTCGACGTCGCGCCACCACGCGCCCAGGCTCCAGTCCTGCGTGGTCCAGCCGAGCTCGCGCAGGTTGGCGCGCGCTTCCACTGCCGATGCCTTGCCCGAACGGCGGCCTTCATACGGGTTGCGGCGGATGAAGCTGAGGCCGCCGTTGTCCGAATAGAACACCGGCGCTGCGGTGGCATCGGTGCGGGTCTGTTCCATCTTCAGGTAGGTACCGCGGCCGGCCTGCAGGGTCAGGTCGGCACCCTTCAGGCTGTAGTTCTCGCCGCTGCGGTTTTCTTCCACCCAGGTGCCGCCCACCGCCACGTGGTCGCCGATCCACTGGCGGCCGCGCGCACCGTAGGTCACGTCATTGCTGCCGAAGCCCAGCGGCACGTATTCGTAGTCCACCAGCAGCAGCTGGTCATAGCCGTCCAGCGGCATGTCGCGGGTGATGCTGCGCACGTTCTCGCGGGTCAGCTGTGCCAGCGGCCGGGTCAGGATCAGCCGGCCCTGCAGGTCGTCGATCTCGTAGTCCACGCCTTCCTGCAGGGTGGCGCGGGTTTCGGTGCGGCCGGTGGTGCGGTCGCGCACTTCCAGCACCACCTGTTCCGAGCCCGGCAGCAGGTCGGTATGGCGCAGGTAGTACAGGCTGCCGCCGGTGCCGAGGAATTCGCTGTGGCCCGGCGCCGACTGCGCCTCCGAACCGAATACCTTCAGCTGCGAACGCGCTTCACCCAGAGGCGTGGCCGACAGCGAGCGCCAGTTCAACGCGCCGCCGTACAGCGAACGCACGTACTGGCCGTACTCGGTGCCGGTGATGCCGGTGGCGAAATTGCCCCACAGGGCCTGGCTCTGGTCCCAGTCCACGCGCAGGTACAGGCGGCCCTGCGTATCAACGTCGCGGTAGGTGGTGGAATCGTCGCCGTACACCGGGTAGTACAGGTCCGGGTCGAGGCGGCGGAACACGTCCTGCGCATCGGCACGGCTGAAATCGCGGAACAGGTACTTCAGCTCGCGGTCCTGGGTGTCCGCCTGCGCGGTCACCAGATATTTGCCGCGCATCTTGCCCTTCAGGTAGAACGCCAGCCGGCCTTCGCTGAGGAAGCCGTCGGTGTCGCGGTCATCGGCAGCCAGCGGCTGCACGTTGCCGCTGGCACTGTTCTTCGACAGCGTGACATCGGCGATGGCGACCAGGAACAGGTAGCGGCCGGTCACGTCCACGTCCAGCTGGCGCTGCGCCAACGGCGCATCGCGCGATTCCACCCGCACGTCATAGCGGTGCTGGCCGACCGGCTCGAGGAACTCGGCGGCGAACTTCTGCTCCAGGTCGACCGGGAAATCCTGGCCGTTGATGCGCACGCGGCTGTTCGGCTCCAGGTTGCGGCCGTACAGGCGCACGCGCGAGCCGTGGATGGGAATGTTCTGCAGGCGCAGCATGCTCTGCCCGTAGATGCTGTTGCTGACCTGCAGGTCCTGCGCGTTGGCCCCATCCAGCGCCTGGCCCAGGGTCTTCTGCACGTTGTCTCGGGTCACCTGCAGGCCCCGGTCGAAGTCGGCCGGCGTGACCAGCTGGATGCGCTGGATCTGCGTTTCATCGAACGCACCGCCGGCGCCGTACGCGCGCGCCACGTAGATCAGTTCATCACCGGTACGCAGCTTGAACTGCTCCGGCACGCTGCCATCCCATTCGGCATCGCCCACGTAGTCGGACGGCAGCTCGATGCGCGCCAGCGGCGTCACCAGGTCGGTGTCGGTGCCGCGGTACAGGGTGACTTCCAGCTTGTCGATGAAGGAGGCGTAGTTGTTGTAGCTGTGGAAGCGCAGCGGGCGGATCACCCGCCCGTTCTCGAACGGCACGGTGGCCGCGGCCTGCACGCTCAGGCTGGGCGGCACCATGCTCGGATCTTCGGTGGCCCAGACCACGCCACCGTTGGGCAGCTCGGCCATGAACTGGCCGCCACGCGCGGACACGTCGGGGGTGACCGCCGGTGCCAGCGGCACGCTGCCGGTGGCCGACGGACCACTGTGGCCTGGCAGGGGCAGCAGCGGCGCGTCGGCGTCATCACCGATCCGCAGCAGCTCACCGACATTGCTGCGGCAGGTGTTACCCTCGCAGCGCACATCGTTGACCGGTACCGGCACGCTCTGCTGGGCCAGCACCGGGGGAGTGGCCAGCAGCAGGGCGAACACGCTCCAGTACATCGCATGGGGAAGCAGGGCGCGCACGATCAGGGCAGGACTCCGGTGGTTGGTCTTCATCTCAGCGCCCCTCCCCGCTGCGGGTACCGGCCGACGGTGACAGCCCGCCGGGCGGCTCGATCGCCAGCCGCTGCAGCACGCGGCCATCGCTGCCGTGCACTTCGATGCGTGTGGCGGCGGCGATGTCGGCCGGCAGGCGGCTGGCCAGTGCATCGCGCACCGTCTGCGCGCGCTGCCCGGCCAGGGCTTCCTCGCCCGCCGCAGCGACCAGCAGCACGCGGCCCCCGCCACGCGCCACCAGTGCCTGGGCGGCCTTGTCCAGCACGCCCGCGCGGTCGGCTGCCAGCGTAGCGCTGCCGCTGGCGAACAGTGCCTGGCCGAGTTCCACCCGCGCCGGACGCGGCACGGCGGCGGCGGGCGCGCTTTCGCTGCTCAGGGCACCGTCCGGCATGCGCACACCGAAGTCGAAGCGGACTGGCAGGCCGGGAGTGATGCGCCGTACCAGCGGGTTGGGCGTGGTGAAGCGCGCGCCGGCCGGCAGCGTCGACGGATCGACCTTGAGGATGAAGTTGCGGCCGCGTGCTTCGCCGCCCGGAATGCCAACCAGGTGGTAGCGACCGAAGGCATCGGTTTCCATCACCAGGCCTTCCACAGCCGCCACGCGTACGCCGGGGATACCACGCTCGCCATCGTCCTGGATGCCGTTGCCGTTGCGGTCGTCGAACACGCTGCCGACGATCAGGCTTTCATCCAGCAGCGGATCGACGCTGACATCGACGTCGGCCGTGGCCACGTTGGCGATGCTGCGGTTCTGCCCGTCGATGGCGGTGATGCGGTTGGTGTGCACGCCGGTGCCGGTACCCGCGCCTACGCGCAGGTAGTAGACCACCGTGGCGCGCTCGCCCACCGGCACGTCGATGCCGTCGATGCGCAGCGGCTGCACGCCGCTGGTGCGTGCGTCGTTGTCGGCATCCTGCACCGCGAAGCCACCGCTGACGAAGGTGAAGCCCGGCGGCAGCGTATCCAGCAGCGTGGCGCCGTTGGCATCGACCTCGCCCACGTTGTCGATGGTGACCGTGTAGCGCACCAGGTCGCCGATCTGCGCCGTGCGCTTGGCCGCCACCTTGGTCAGGCGCAGCACGGCCTGCTGGCCGGCCACCGTCACCGCCACGTTGGCTTCGGCGCACAGCGGGGTCGGCACGCTCAGGTCGCAGACGCGGTAGCGGAAGCTGTCGGTGCCGCTGAAGCCCGCGGCCGGCGTGTAGGTGCACACCCCGTTGGCGCACTGCACGGTGCCGTGGGCTGGCGCGGCAGCCACCTGCAGCGAGGCCGGGTCCAGCGGTGCCGTGCGGGTGCTGTCGTTGGCCAGCACGTTGATCAGCAGCGGGCCGCTGGTCTCGGCAGTCACCGCATCGTCGGCCAGGGTCAGCACGTTGGGCTCGACGGTGATGGTCACCGATGCGCTGGCACACATCGATGGATCGGCGACATCGCAGACCTGGTAATCCAGGCTCTGGATACCGGCAAAGTTGGCCAGCACCGCGAAGCGGATGCGCTTGTTCGGCAGCACCGTCGCATCGCCATACGGCGGCGGTGCGGTGATGGTGACGGTGACGGTGGCCGGATCCACCGGCGTACCATCCACGCGGTCGTTGCCGAGCACGTCGATCTCGACCACGCCGTTCTGCGGCATGTCGATCCGGTCATCCTCGGCCACCACGCCCGGCTCGGCAGCGATGACGGTCACGGTGACGGTGCCGACGTCGCAGACGGTGGGCTGGCTGACCAGGCACAGCGTGTAGGTGGTGCTGTAGCTGCCCGGTGCCAGGCCGGCGGCCACATCCACCCAGCCATCGGTGCTGAAGGTCAGTGCGTTGGTGCCCACCGGCACGAAGTTGACCTGGGCCGGATCCAGCGCGGCACTGTTGAAGGTGTCGTTGGCGAACACGTTGAGCAGGCGGGTGCGGCCTTCCGGCCCGACCGGGCCACCCGTGTCGTCCACCGCCAGCAGCGCGCCCACCGGGCCCTGCACCAGCACGGTGGCGATGGCGGTGGTGCAGTTGGCCGGCACGCCGTTCTCGCACAGCTGGTAGGCCAGCTGCACCTGCCCGGCCTGCACGCCCGGGGCCACCATGATCTGGCCCTGGTTGTTCATGGTGTAGCCCGGCGTGCTGCCGGTCAGGCTGGCTACCACACTGCCGACCGGCGGCGGCGAGACGTTGTTGAAGCTGTCGTTGTCCAGCACCGAGCGGGCGATGGTGCCACCCACCGACGGATCGACCGGGGTGCTGCTGAAGTCATCGTTCACCGCCAGCACCACGTTGGCCGCGCCGCCCACGTTGAAGGTGACGGTGGCCGTGCTGCACAGGGCCGCGTTCGGCGCCGGCAGGCAGACTTGGTAGGTGAAGCTGACCGGCCCGCTGGTGCCCACCGGCGGGGTGTAGGTGAAGCTGCCATCGGCGTTGAACAGCAGGCCGGCCGGGGTCGCGCCCTGCACGCTCCACACCGAACCCGCCGGCATGTTGTCGTTGCCAGCCACGCTGTTGGCCAGGGTCTGCCCGGCCTGCACGCTGAAGGTATCCGGCTGCGGCGCGGGGCTGACCACCACGGTCACACTGGCGGTGGCGCAGTTGCCGGGCGCGGCCACTTCGCAGACCTGGTAGGTGACCGTGGTCGGCCCGGACGTGACGCCGGTACCGATGCTGATCGTGCCATCCGGGTTGATGCCGAAACCGGCCGGTGCGCCGACCAGGGTCAGGGTGACGGTAGCGGCCGCCGGCGGCGAGGCGCCGTTGAGCGAATCATTGGCCAGCACGCTGGGCGTGGTACCGCCCGGGGCGATGCCGCTGAAGCTGTCATCGCCCGCCACCAGGGTGCCGGTGTTGACGTTGAGGGTGACCGACGCGGTGCCGCACTGCGCGGCATTGGGCGCCGGCAGGCACACCTGATAGGTGAAGGTGACCGCGCCGAGGGTGCCGGCCGGCGGGGTGTAGGTGAAGCTGCCATCGGCGTTGAACACCAGGCCCGGCGGCGTTGCGCCCTGCACGCTCCAGGTCGAACCGGCCGGCATGTTGTCGTTGCCGGCCACTGTGTTCGACAGCACCTGGCCCGCACGCACGCTGAAGGCATCCGGCTGTGGCGCCGGGCTGACCACCACGCTCACCGTCGCGTTGGCGCAGTTGCTGGGCGCGGCCACTTCACACACCTGGTAGGTGATGCTGGTCGGGCCGGACGGCACGCCGCTGCCGATGCTGATCGTGCCATCGGGGTTGATGCTGATGCCGGCCGGTGCGCCGACCAGGCCCAGGGTCACCGTGTTCGCCGGCGGCGGGGTGACGCCATTGAGCGAGTCGTTGCCGAGCACGCTGGGCGTGGTGCCGCCCGGAGCGATGCCGGTGAAGCTGTCATCGCCCGCCACCAGGGTGCCGGTGTTGACGTTGAGGGTGACCGTGGCGGTGCCGCACAGCGCCGCATCCGGTGCCGGCAGGCAGGCCTGGTAGATGAAGGTGACCGCTCCGGTGGTGCCGACCGGCGGCGTGTAGGTGAAGCTGCCATCAGTGTTGAACACCAGGCCCGCCGGCGTGGCGCCCTGCACGCTCCAGCTGGAGCCGGCCGGCAGGTTGTCGTTGCCGGCCACCGAGTTCGACAGCGTCTGCCCGGCCGCCACACTGAAGGCATCGGCCTGCGGCACGGGGCTGACCACCACGGCCACCGTGGCGGTGGCGCAGTTGCTGGGCGAGGCCGCCTCGCAGATGCGGTAGGTCAGCGTGGTGGCACCCGAGGTGACACCACCGCCGATGCTGATCGTGCCGTCGGCATTGATCGCGAAACCGGCCGGGGCGCCGACCAGGCCCAGGGTGACCGTCCCGGCCGCCGGCGGCGACACGCCATTGAGCGAATCGTTCGCCAGCACGCTGGGCGTGGTACCGCCCGGGGCGATGCCGCTGAAGCTGTCGTTGCCCGCCAGCAGGGTGCCGGTGCCGATGTTGAAGCTGACCGTGGCGGTGTTGCACAGCGCCTCATTCGGTGCGGGCAGGCAGGCCTGGTAGGTGAAGTCGACCACGCCAGTGGTACCGGCCGGCGGCGTATAGGTGAAGCTGCCATCGGTGTTGAACACCAGGCCCGGCGGGGTCGTGCCCTGCACGCTGAAGCTGGCGCCGGTCGGCAGGTTGTCGTTGCCCGCCACTGTGTTGGACAGCACCTGGCCGGCCTGCACGCTGAAGGCGTCGGCCTGCGGTGCCGGGCTGACCACCAGGTTCACCGTGGCGGTGGCGCAGTTGCTCGAGGCCGCCACTTCGCAGACCTGATAGGTCAGCGTGGTGGTGCCGGAGGTGACGCCGGTGCCGATGCTGATCGTACCGTCGGCAGCGATGGTGAAGCCGGCCGGCGCACCGACCAGGCTGACGGTGACGCTGCCAGCAGCCGGTGGCGACACGCTATTGAGCGAATCGTTGGCCAGCACGCTGGGCGTGGCACCGCCGGGCGCGATGCCGGTGAAGCTGTCGTTGCCGGCCACCAGGGTGCCGCTGTTGACGTTGAGGGTGACCGTGGCGGTGCCACACAGCGCTGCATTCGGTGCCGGCAGGCAGGTCTGGTAGGTGAAGGTCACCGGGCCGGTGGTGCCCGCCGGCGGCGTGTAGCTGAAGCTGCCATCGCCATTGAACACCAGGCCCGCCGGCGTCGCGCCCTGCACGCTCCAGGTCGAACCAGCCGGCATGTTGTCGTTGCCGGCCACGTTGTTGTTCACCGACTGCCCCGCCTGCACGCTGAAGGCATCGGCCTGCGGCGCCGGGCTCACCACCACGTTGACGCTGGCGGTGGCGCAGTTGCTGGAGGCCGCCACTTCGCAGATCTGGTAGGTCAGCGTGGTGCTGCCCGACACCACGCCGCTGCCGACGCTGATCGTGCCATCCGGGTTGATGGTGAAGCCGGTGGGCGCACCCACCAGGCTCAGCGACACCGAGGCGGCCGGCGGCGGCGTCACGCCGTTGAGCGAATCGTTGGCCAGCACGCTGGGCGTGGCCGTGCCCGGGGCGATGTTGCTGAAGCTGTCATCGCCGGCCACCAGGGTGCCGGTGTTGACGTTGAGGGTGACCGTGGCGGTGCCGCAGACGCTGCCGTTCGGCGCCGGCAGGCAGGCCTGGTAGGTGAAGCTGACCGAACCGAGGGTGCCGACCGGCGGCGTATAGGTGAAGCTGCCATCGGCGTTGAACACCAGGCCGGTGGGCGTGGTGCCCTGCACGCTCCAGCTCGAACCGGCCGGCATGCTGTCGTTGCCGGCCACGCTGTTGGCCAGCTGCTGCCCGGCCTGCGCCGAGAAGGCATCGGCCTGCGGCGTCGGGGTCACCACGATGGTCACGCTGGCGGTGTCGCAGTTGTTGGCCGCCGCCGCTTCACACAGCTGGTAGGTCAGCGTGGTGGAACCGGCCAGCACGCCGCTGCCGACGGTGATCGTGCCATCCGGGTTCAGGGTGAAGCCGGCCGGCGCGCCCACCAGCGACAGCCGCACCCCGGCCGCCGGGGCCGGGCTGGCGCCGTTGAGGCGGTCATTGGCGAGCACGCTGGCCGCCGACGCGCCACCGGCAACCACGCCGGTGATGACGTCATCGCCAGCCACCAGGTCGCCGTTGTTGATGTTGAGGCTGAAGGTGGTGGAGCCGCACAACGCCGCATTCGGTGCCGGCAGGCAGGCCTGGTAGGTCACCGTGATCGGACCGGTGGTGCCGGCCGGCGGTGCATAGGTGAAGCTGCCATCAGTGTTGAAGGTCAGCCCGGCCGGTGCCGTGCCCTGCACGCTCCAGCTCGAACCCACCGGCATGTTGTCGTTGCCGGCCACGCTGCCGGCCAGCGTCTGCCCGGCCTGCACGGCAAAGGCATCCGGCTGCGGCGCCGGGCTGACCACCACCAGCACGCTGGCGGTGTCGCAGTTGGCCGGCGAGGCCACCTCGCAGATGCGGTAGGTCAGCGTGGTCGCACCGGACTGCACGCCGGTAGCCACGGTGATCAGGCCATCGGCGCTGATCGAGAAGCCGGCCGGTGCACCGACCAGGGCCAGCGTCACCGTACCGGCCGCCGGTGGCGACACGCCGTTGAGCGAATCGTTGGCCAGCACGCTGGTGCCCACGGTGCTACCCGGCGCGATGTTGCTGAAGCTCTCGTCGCCGGCGACCAGGGTGCCGTTGTTGATGGTGATCGTGGCGGTGGTGACGCCACAGACCGCCGCATTCGGCGCAGGCAGGCAGACCTGGTAGTCAAAGGTGACCACGCCCAGCCGGCCCGGCGGCGGCGTGTAGGTGAAGGCACCGGTGGCGGTCATCACCAGGCCATCCGGCGCGGTGCCCTGCACGCTGTACAGCGCGCCCGGCGGCACGTTGTCGTTGCCGGCCACGCCGGCCGAGAGCGTCTGCCCAACCTGCACGGCGAAGGCATCCGGCTGCGGCGATGGGCTGACCACCACGGTGGCGTTGGCGGTATCGCAGTTGTTGGCCGCTGCGGCTTCGCAGATCTGGTAGGTCAGGGTGACCGGACCGGAGACCGCAGTGGACGGCACGCTGATCGTGCCCTGCGCGGTGATCGCGTAGCCGGCCGGCGCGCCGACCAGGCTCAGCACCACCGAGGAACCGGCCGGCGGCGAGTTGCCATTGAGCGAGTCGTTGGCCAGCACGCTGGCGCTGGAGGTGGTGCCGGCGGCGACACCGGTCAGGGTGTCATCGGCGGCGACCAGCGCGCCGTTATTGATGTTGAGGGTGAGCGTGGCGGTGCCACACAGGTTGGCATTGGGCGCCGGCAGGCAGACCTGGTAGGCCACCACCACCGGACCGCTGGTTCCGGCCGGCGGCGCATAGGTGTAGCTGCCATCGGAGTTGAAGCTGAAACCGGCCGGCGGCGTGCCCGGCAGGCTCCAGCTGGAACCGGCCGGCATGTTGTCGTTGCCGGCCACGCTGGCGCTGAGGCTCTGCCCCACCTGCACGGCGGCGGCATCGTCCTGCGGCGCCGGGTTGACCACCACGGTTACGCTGGCAGTGGCGCAGTTGCCCGGCGCCACCGCTTCGCAGATCTGGTAGGTCAGCGAGGTCGGGCCGGACATCGCACCGCTGCCGGCGGTGATGGTGCCGTTCGGGTTGAGGGTGAACGCGGCCGGTGCACCGACCAGGCTCAGCACCACGTCGCCCGGCGGCGGCGGGCTGACGCCGTTGAGCGAATCGTTGGCCAGCACGCTGGCAGCAGAGGTACCGCCCGGGGCAATGCCGGCCAGCGTGTCGTCACCGGCCAGCAGGGTGCCGTTGCTGACGTTCAGCGTGGCCTGCGCGGTGGCGCAGTCCGTGGCATTCGGTGCCGCCAGGCAGACCTGGTAGAGGAAGGTGACCGCGCCGGTGACGCCGGTCGGCGGCGTGTAGCTGAAGCTGCCATCGGTGTTGAACACCAGGCCGGCTGGCGTGGCGCCCTGTACGGTCCAATTGGAACCGGCCGGCATGTTGTCGTTGCCGGCCACGCTGGCCGACAGCACCTGCCCGGCCTGCACGCTGAACACATCGGCCTGCGGTGCCGGCAGGACCACCAGCGCGATGCTGGCGGTGTCGCAGTTGCCGCTCACCGCGGCTTCGCAGGCTTGGTAGGTCAGGGTCAGCGGGCCGGACACGATGCCGGCAGGCACGGTCAGCACGCCATCGGCAGCGAGCACGAAGCCGGCCGGAGCGCCGACCAGGCTGACCAGCACCGTGCCGGCGGCAGGCGGCGAGACGCCGTTGAGCGAATCGTTGCCCAGCACGCTGGTCGCAGCGCTGCCACCCGGCGCGAGGGTGAAGCTGTCATCGACCGCAATCAGGTTGCCGTTGTTGATGTTGAGCGTCACCGTGGCGGTACCGCACAGCGCTGCATTCGGCGCGGGCAGGCAGGCCTGGTAGGTGAAGGTCACCGGGCTGGGGGTATTGGCCGGCGCGGTGTAGGTGAAGCTGCCATCGGTGTTGAAGTCCAGGCCGTTGGGCACGGTGCCCTGCACCGAGAACTGCGAACCGGTCGGCAGGTTGTCGTTGGCGGCCACGTTGCCGTTGCTGATCGTGCCTGCGGCCTGCAGCGAATACGCATCGGCCTGTGGCGACGGCGCGATGACCAGGGCCACGGTGGCGGTATCGCAGTTGCCGGGCACGGCGGTTTCGCAGATCTGGTAGGTCAACGTGGTCGCGCCGGAGAGCACGCCGCCCGGCACCACGAGGGTGCCGTCGGGGTTGATGGCAAAGCCGGCCGGGGCGCCGACCAGGCTGAGCTGCACGCTGGCCGGTGCCGGCGGCGTGGTGCCGTTGAGGCTGTCATTGGCCAGCACGCTGGCGGTGGTGCCACCGGCCGCGATGCCGCTGAAGCTGTCGTCCGCTGCAACCAGGGTGCCCGTGTTGACGTTGAGGGTCGCCGTGGCGGTACCGCACACCGTGTTGTTGGGTGCTGGCAGGCAGGCCTGGTAGGTGAAGGTGACCGCACCGGTGGTGCCCACCGGCGGCGTGTAGCTGAAGCTGCCATCGGCGTTGAACGCCAGCCCGGCCGGCGGGGTGCCCTGCACTGCCCAGCTGGAGCCGGCCGGCAGGTTGTCGTTGGTAGCCACGCTTGCACCGGTCAGGCTGGCACCGGCCTGCACGGCGAAGGCATCGGCCTGCGGCGCCGGGGTCACCACGAAGGTGATGGCCGCAGTGGCGCAGTTGGTCGGCGACGCGGTCTCGCACAGCTGGTAGGTCAACGTGGTGGCACCGGCCACGGCACTGGCCGGAATCTGCACGCTGCCATCGTTGTTGATGACGAAGCCGGCCGGCGGCGCCACCAGCAGCAGCTGCACGGCGGCCGACGGCGGCGGGGTCACGCCGTTGAGCACGTCATTGGCGAGCACGCTGGGCGTCACCGAACCAGCGGTCAGCGGCGCGGCGAAGGCATCGTCGTTGGCGACGATGGCACTGACCGCGATGGTGAGCGTGGCGGTGGCGGTGCCGCACACCGCGGCATCCGGCGCGGGCAGGCACGCCTGGTAGCTGAAGGTGACCGGGCCGAGGGTGCCGGCCGGCGGCGTGTAGGTGAAGCTGCCATTGCCGTTGAACACCAGGCCCTGCGGCGGCGACGGCACGTTCCAGGTGGAACCGGCGGGCATGGCGTCATTGCCGGCGACATTGCCGGTGTTGGCCTGGCCGGCCTGCACGCTGATGGTGTCGTTCACCGGCGTCGGCCGCACCACCAGGGCGATGCTGGCGGTGGCGCAGTTGTTGGCCGCCGCCGTCTCGCACACCTGGTAGGTGAGCGTGGTGGCGCCACTGGCCGCATCGGTCGGAACCGACACGGTGCCGGTGGGGTTGATGCTGAAGCCAGCCGGTGCGCCCACCAGTGACAGCGCCACGTTGGCCGACGCCGGCGGACTGACGCCATTGAGGGTGTCGTTGGCCAGCACGCTGGCCGTGGTGCCGCCCGGCGCGATCGCACCGAAGCTGTCGTTGTTGGCCAGCAGTGCGCCGTTGTTGATGTTCAACGTCACCGTCGCGGTCCCGCACACGGTGGTGTTCGGCGCAGGCAGGCAGGCCTGGTAGACGAAGCTGGTGGGGCTGGTAGTACCGGCCGGCGGCGCATAGGTGAAGCTGCCATCGGCGTTGAAGGTCACGCCGGCCGGCGGCGTGCCCTGCAGGGTGAAGATCGAGCCCACCGGCATGCCGTCGTTGGTCGCCACGTTGGCAGTGACCGACAGGCCCGCCTGCACGGCAAACGCATCATTGGCCGGTGCCGGTGCGACCACCAGGGCCACGTTGGCGGTGGCGCAGTTGGTCGTGGCAGCTGCTTCGCAGACCTGGTAGGTCAGCGAGACCGCGCCCGCGGCCGTGCCGGTGGCCACGGCGATCGTGCCATCGGCGGCGATCGAGAAACCGGACGGCGCACCGACCAGGCTGAGCACCACGTCGGTCGCGGCCGGCGTCGTACCGTTCAGCGTGTCGTTGCCCAGCACGCTGGACGTGGCACTGCCAGCGGCGACCGGTGCGGTGATGGTGTCATCCACCGCGACCAGAGTGCCGCTGTTGACGTTGAGGGTGGCCGTGGCCTGGGCGCAGATGCCGTTGTCGGGCGCTGCCAGGCACACCTGGTAGCTGAAGGTGACCGCGCCACTGAAGCCGGCCGCCGGGGTGTAGACGAAGCTGCCATCGGCATTGAACGACAACCCGGCCGGCGCGGTACCGACTACGGTGAACTGCGCACTGCTGCCGACGTTGTCGTTGCTGGCCACCGAACTGGTCAGTGCCTGCCCCGCCGGCGTGGACAGCGCATCGTCGATGGCCGACGGTGCCACCACCAGGCGCAGCGTGGCGTTGGCGCAGTTGCCCGGCGCCGCCGCTTCGCACAGCTGGTAGGTCAGCGTTCGGCCACCCGCCGGCACGCCCGCGGCAACCGTCACCGTGCCATCCGGGTTGAGGCTGATGCCGGCCGGTGCACCGGTCAGGCTCAGCAGCACATCGGCCGCGGCCGGCGGGGTGCTGCCGTTCAGCGCATCATTGAGCAGTACCGACGGCGTGCTGCCACCGGTGACCGGATTGATCGGCGCAGCGCTGAAGTTGTCGTCATTGGCGGCCAAGCTGCCGACGGTGATGTTGATGCTGGCCGTGGCGGTGGCGCACAGCGTGGTGTTCGGCGCCGGCAGGCAGGCCTGGTAGGTGAAGGTGACCGGGCTGACCACGTTGACCGGCGGCAGGTAGGTGAAGCTGCCGCCACCGCCGAAGCTGAGGCCGGCCGGCGTGGCGCCGACGACGGTGAACACGGCACCGGCCGGCACGTTGTCATTGTCACCGACGCTGCCGTTCAACGGCTGGCCGGCGGCGGTGGAATAGCTGTCGTTCTGCGCCGACGGCGTCACCACCAGGCGGATGCTCGCACTGGCGCAGTTGCTGGGCGCGGCGGTTTCGCAGATCTGGTAGTTCAGCACCGTGGCACCGGCGGCGGCGCTGGCGGGCACCTGCAGCAGTCCTGCGTTGGTAAGCGCATAGCCCGACGGGGCACCCACCAGGGTCAGGGTGACGCTACCGGCCGGCGGCGGCACGCTGCCATTGAGGCTGTCGTTGACCAGCACGCTGGTGCTGCTGCTCGCGCCCGGGGCCAGCGGCGTCGCGCTGAAGTCGTCGTCCATCGCCATCAGGGTGCCGGCGTTGACGTTGATGGTCGCCCCGGCCGTGCTGCACAGCGCGCCATCCGGTGCCGGCAGGCAGGCCTGGTAGCTGAAGCTCACCGGCCCGGTAA
This sequence comes from Stenotrophomonas sp. STEN054, assembly GCF_056854535.1. Lineage (NCBI taxonomy): Bacteria > Pseudomonadati > Pseudomonadota > Gammaproteobacteria > Lysobacterales > Lysobacteraceae > Stenotrophomonas > Stenotrophomonas sp. STEN054. The sequence goes on from NZ_JBXFWG010000004.1 coordinate 43,986, forward strand.
AACCGGCCGGCGGCGTGTACTGGAAGGTGCCGTCGCGGCCCAGCTGCAGGCCGTCCGGCGTGGTGCCCGACACCGTGAACACTGCGCCCACCGGCGCATTGTCATTGCTGGCCACGCTGCCCGACAGCAGCTGCGCGGCCGGCGTGGAGAACACGTCGGCCACGGCCGTGGGCGCGACCACCAGGCGGATCTGCGCCGAATCGCAGTTGCTCGGCAGCGCGGTTTCGCACAGCTGGTAGGTCAGCGTCAGCGCGCCCGACGGCACGCCCGCATCGACGTTCAACACCCCGCTGGCATCCAGGGTGAAGCCCGACGGCGCGCCGACCAGGCTCAGCAGAACATCGGCCGATGCCGGCGGCTGGGTACCGTTGAGGCTGTCATTGAGCAGCACCGACAACGTGCTGCCACCACCGGCACCGATCGGGGTTGCACGGAAGTCATCATCAGCGGCCACCAGGGTGCCGGCGTTGACGTTGACGGTGACCGTCGCGCCCGCGCACACCGTGTCGTTGGGTGCTGGCAGGCAGGCCTGGTAGGCGAAGGTGACCACGCCCTGGGTGCCGGCCGGCGGCGTGTAGGTGAATGCACCGCCAGCGGCCAGCACCAGGCCCGCCGGTGCGCTACCGGTGACGCTGAAGGTGGCACCGGCCGGGACGTTGTCATTGCTGGCGACATTGCCGCTGACCGGCACGCCCACCGTGGTGCTGACGTTGTCGTTCACCGCCACCGGCGCCAGCAGCAGCTGCACCGCACCGTCATCGCAGTTGGTCGGCAGCGCGGCCTCGCACATGCGGTAAGCGAAGTTGACCGCACCCGCGGCCGCGCCGCCGGGCACCGAGATGGTGCCGTTGGGGTTGAGCACGTAGCCGCTGGGCGCGCCCAGCAGGCTCAGGATCACTTCGGCCGGCGCCGGCGGAATCGCACCGTTGATGGTGTCGTTGGCCAGCACGCTGATGGTGGTGCCACCGGTGGCGGGATTCAGCAGGCTGCCGCGGAAATCGTCGTCGTTGGCGACCAGGGTGCCGGCATTGACGTTGAGGGTTGCCGTGGCGGTGCTGCAGACGGTGGTATACGGCGCCGCCAGGCAGGCCTGGTAGGTGAAGGTCGTGGTGCCGGTGAACTGCGCCGGCGGGGTGTAGGTGAAGCTGCCATCGGCGTTGAACACCAGCCCCTGCGGCGCAGTACCCGTGACCGCGTAGGTGCTGCCGGCGGCGACGCGGTCGTTCACCGACACGTTGCCGCTGACCGCACGCCCGACCTGGGTGGTGAAGCTGTCCGCCACGGCCTGCGGCGCGATCACCACGGCGATGGTGGCGGTGGCGCAGTTGCTGGTGCCGGCCTGGCACAGCTGGTAGGTCAGGCTCAGCGGGCCGGCGGGAGCACCGCCCGGCACCTGCAGTTCGCCGGTGGGGGCCAGCGTGAAGCCGGCCGGCGGGGCATTGATCAGCGACAGAGTGGCCTGCGCCGGGTCGATCGCCACACCGTTGAGGGTGTCGTTGGCCAGCACGCTGGCCGTGGTGCCACCGGTGCCGGGCACCGGCGCAGCGGTGAAGTCGTCATTACCGGCCACGACGGCGGCGACGGCCACGTTCACCGTCACCGTAGCGGCATCGCAGACGCCGCCATTGGGCGCCGGCAGGCAGACCTGGTAGCGGAAGCTGTCCGCGCCCGCGTACGTGCCCTGCGCGGTGTAGCTGAAGCTGCCGTCGGCATTGACGCTGACCGCACCGTGCGCGGCACCGGCCAGCAGGCTGAACTGCGAGCCCGCCGGCACGTTGTCGTTGCCGGCCACGCTGCCGCCCAGCGCGACGCCCGCGGTCGCGGCAAAACTGTCGTCCACCGCATCGGGGGCGATGATCAGCTGCACGTTGGCGGTGGCGCAGTTGGTCGCGCCCGGCAGTTCGCAGATCTGGTAGGTGAAGTTGAAAGCGCCCGACGCTGCGCCGGCCGCCACCTGCAGCTGGCCAGCGGCGTTGGCGGTGATGCTGGCCGGTGCGCCGTTCAGTGCCAGGCTGACGCCCGCCGGTATCACCGCCGTGCCGTTGAGGGTGTCGTTGCCGAGCAGGCTGATGGCAGTGGTGGTCCCCGGCTGCAGCGGCGTGGCGAACAGATCGTCGGCCGCCGCCAGCTGGTTGACGGCCACGGTCACGGTCACCGTTGCGGTATCGCAGACGGTGCCGTTCGGTGCCGGCAGGCACAGCTGGTAGGTGAAGGTGTCCGGCCCGGTATTGGCGTTGGCCGGGGTGTAGGTGAAGGTGCCATCGGCGTTGACCACGGCCGTGCCGCGGGTGGCCTGGGCGCCCAGCGTGAAGACCGAGCCGCTGGCAAAGTTGTCGTTGCCGGCCAGGGTGCCGGTCACCGGTCGACCACCGCCCGGGGTGCTCACCGCATCGTCCACCGCATCGGGGCTGACCACCAGGTTGGCGGTGGCCGTGGCGCAGTTGGTCGGCGCGGCGTTGTCGCACATCCGGTACAGCAGCGACAGCGGGCCAGCCGCCGCCGTGGCCGGCACGACGATGGTGCCGTTGGGGTTGATCGAGAAGCCGCTGGGCGCGCCGACCAGGCTCAGCGTCACCTGCGCCTGGCTGACCGGGACGTTGTCGAAGGTGTCGTTGCCGAGCACCGTAAGCGTGGTACCGCCTGCACCCGGCGGCAGCGGCGTGGCGAAGGTGTCGTCGTTGGCGACCAGCACGTTGGCACCCACCACCACCGATGCGATCGACGTCGAGCAGACGCTGGCATTCGGCGCAGGCAGGCACACCTGGTAGTTGATCTGCACGGGCTGGGTGATGTTGCCGGCCGGTGCGTAGGTCAGCGTGCCGGTGCTGCTGATGGTGGCGCCCGCAACCGGCGTACCGGTCTGGCTGTAGGTGGCGCCAGCCGGCGCGTTGTCGTTGGCGGCCAGGTTGCCGGTCAGCGATGGGGTGCCCGCCTGCACGTTGAAGCTGTCGGCCACGGCTGTGGGTGCGATGACCAGGCTGGCCGTGGCAGTGGCGCAGTTGGTCGGCGAGGCGTTCTCGCAGATCTGGTAGCCGATCGACGTCGCCCCCGACGCCGCACCGGCCGGCACCGCGATGACGCCGTCGCTGTTGATGGTAAAGCCCGCCGGCGCGTTCTGCAGCGAGATGATCAGGTTGCCGCCGACCACCGGCTGGCCGTTCAGGGTGTCGTTGCCCAGCACCGTCGGCGTGCTGCCGCCGATGGTGGAGGAAATGGGCGTGGCAAAGCTGTCGTTGGCCGCGACCAGCGCATTGGCCTGCACCGGCACGGCCGGGGTGGTAGCGGTGTTGTCGCCCGGGGTCGGGTCGGTGGTGCCCGACGGCAGCACCAGCGACACGCTGTTGGCCGGCACCGTGGCCGGGGTCGCGGCCGGCGCCGTGCCGTTCACCAGCAGCACCACGCTGTCACCCACGCCCACGTTGACCAGCACGTTCACCGCATTGCCGCTGCCACTGGGCTGCGCACAGGACGACGCGGTCGTGGTCGCCTGGCAGGTCCAGGTCACGTTGGTCAGCAGCGAGGACACCGTATCGACCACGCCGACGCCACTGGCCGCCGACGGCCCTGCGTTGTTCACCTGGATGCGGTACTGCACCGGGCCACCTGCGGCCACGGGGCTGGCGCTGACCAGGCTCTTGCTCACGCTCAGCTGCGCCTGCAACGCCAGTGCATTGGTATCGGTGGCGCTGTTGTTGCCCGGCGTCGGGTCGGCCACGTCGGTCGGTGCGGTCACCGTGGCGGTGTTGTTCAGCGGGTTCGGGTAGCTCTGCGCCAGCAGCGGCGGCGGCAGCAGCAACGCCAGCACGGCCATGGCATGCGCGATGCCGGCCGATGCCCTGCCTGCCCTGCCCTGCCTGCCCACTGCTGCCATGCGTCCGTCCTCGAATGCACGCCGTCGCCTGCTGCAGGCATCCGGCATCGGTGGTCCTGTCCTTCCCACGCGCAGGGCATTCCCCGCGCGCACTGCACTGCACCGCGCGCTAGTAGGCGCCCGGGTTGTTGCTGAAGCTCACTGGCACGCTGATCGTTGCCTGGCCACCGTTGACCAGGTTCACGCCCACGTTCACTGCATCGCCGCCCACCGCGCCGCCACTGGCCGCCGCGCAGGTGCTGCCGCTGGTCGCGCTGCAGGTCCAGGCGCCACGCAGGGTGGTGCCGTTGGGCAGGGTGTCGGTGACCGTCGCATTGGTCACCGCATCGGGCCCGTTGTTGACCACCTGCAGCGTGTAGGTCGCCGTGCCACCCGGCGTATAGGTGCCGCTGCCATCGCTCTTGGTGATCGACAGGTCGGCCTGCCGCGTCCGGTTGGTGATGCGGCACACCAGGGTGGTGGCGGTGGCGGTCATCGCCGGCGCCTGCAGGGTGAAACTGCCGCCGCTGCCGGACGAGACCACGGTGTTGTTCTGGTCGATGCACTGCCAGGTGCTGGCATAGCGGGTCAGCGTGGTGCCGGCTGCCGCCGTTTCGGCCAGTGCATAGCTGCCGCCGGGTACGGTGATGATCGCCCCCGTGGCACCGTTGTTGCCGACGTTGCTGGCCGAGCCCACCGTGTTGCCGTTGTAGGTGATGGACAGGTTGAAGCGGCCGGTATCGCTGGTCGGCTGCAGGTCCTTCACCAGCTGCAGGGTGGCGGCGCAGGCCTGGGTTACACCTTCCACGGTGAATACCGCCTGGCCGATACGGATGCCGAGCAGGCCCAGAAGATTGTCGACCACGCCGCCCAGCACCGCGGTCAGCACGGGTGTCACCACTGCATTGACCTGCGTGCGTACCGGCGTCAGCAGCGCGTTGACGATGCCGTTGACCAGGTCGGCCACCGGCAACGGCAGCGGCAACGAGCCCAGCAGGGTCACCTGCGGATTGCCGCTGGTGAGCTGGATGTTGAGCGAATTGACCAGCGTGGAGACCAGCGTGGCCGCGCTGACCGTGCCGGCGGTGAGCGTGCGTGTCTGTGGATAGGGCCCGGTGAAACTGGCGCTCTGCAGTCCCGGTGTCGCGGTGGCGTAACCGCGGATGCTTACCGCGATGGGAATGGTGATGTCGGCCACCGGGACGAGCGCACCCAGCACGGTGGCGCTCACCCGGACCTTCACGCTCAGATTGGTCAGCGTAGCGGCGGTGAGGGCGGTGTCGGTCAGTACCGTACTGCGGTTGAAGAAGGTAGCGTCGCTGATCTGGCCGACATACAGGTTGACCAGGCCCGGGCGCGCCTGCAGGGTCACTGCGTTGCCGACCAGGTTCACCGCCGAGATCGAACCTTCGGCGCGTGCGACATCGGCGTAGACCTGCAGGTGCAGCACGTCGGCGCTGATGCTGGTGTTGGACAGCGAGACTCCCAGCAGGTTGAGCCCGTTCAACGCGGCGGTGAGGGTGCCGGTGTTCAGGCCCTGCACCAGGTCCAGGTCGAGCTTGATGCGGATGGCCGCGCTGTGGAATGCCGCGCCCACCGTGCCGCAGTTGTAGCTCGGCGGCTCGATCACCTGCGCCCACAGGCGCACGTTGGCCACGCCGTTCAGACCGAGTGCCGCGGTGTTCACCGTGATCGGCGTCGGCGTGGTCAGCACGTTGCGGAAGTTGTAGAGCTGCACGCCGCCCGTCAGCAGGTCGAGCACGTTCAGGCGCACCGTAGCCAGCGAACCGGTCGGCAGCGCGACCTGCAGGATGTCGGCCAAGCGGATGCTGCCAGAGGTTCCGGCCACGCCCAGCGGCAGCGCGTTCAGCACGTTGGCCGCAGCGGTCTGGCCGTCGGCCTGTAGCACCTGCACCATCGCCGCACGCAGCTGGCCCAGGCTGATGTTGGTGTTGAGCACCTGGCTGGGGTCGCTGACGGTGACACCGCCATTGAGCTGGGTCAGCAGTGCATTCAGATTGACGTTGGCGCCCGCCAGGCTGTTCCAGTCGGCGACGCTGAGATTGAGGCTGGTGCCCGGCAGCAGCGCGCTGAACAGCAGGTTGAGGAGCGGGCTCTGGGTGGAATCGACCGAGACCAGGCGCGGCCCGGCGCTGACGCAGGCGCCGGCGGTGCAGGCGGACTGGGCCTGTGCGCGGCCCAGGCAGGAGAGGACTGCCAGGACCACCAGCATCACCAGCGCCTGCCAGCGCAACGACGATGCTTTCACGCCCTTCACATTAACCATGCATCGTTCTCCGCCGATTTTTGGCAGAGGCACGCCGTGACGACGTGATCAGCGCGTCGTCCTGGAGTAATCGCTCCGCCGGTGTCGCTCCCCGCGTGGGACTGCGTTCATTTCCGGTTCGGTGCGATTAATGCGAGGCAACGAAAGGCCGTCAAACAAGACGGCGTGAAATCGGGGGGAAGAGGCGCTTGCTGGCGCACAGGAACGACGCGCAGGCCTCTTGAAATGCAGACAGGGACAGCAATTCTGTACACGCAGAAAAAGTATTGCTGTCAAGGAAGCAGCGCTTACCGAACATGGAGAGGGGGTGAAAAATGCAGTCGATGTGCGACAGAATCCGGCGGGCCCGACTAACGGCTGGCCTTTCTCAGACGCAGTTGGCGTTGCATTGCGGGGTCCGCCGCAGCGCCGTGGCACAGTGGGAACGTGAGGGCGGCACCGTTCCCAGCGTCCAACATCTCTCGAAGCTCGCGGTTGTGACGCAGGTCCACTTCGAGTGGGTGGCCACCGGTCGTGGCCCCGGTCGTCCCGACGATGGCGAACTGTGTCCACCGGAGACCGCAGTGGTGGATGCGGCGCGCAGCCCGCAGGAAAACGCGATCCTGACCCTGCTGCGGCGGTTGCCACCGCGCAAGCGCCAGGTCGCCCACGCCATCATCGAAATGCTGACCGAGTAAGGCCTCGCCCGCGCGCCGTCAGGGTTCGGCGCGCGGCGGCAGTGACCAGTCGATCGGCGCCTTGCCCTGGCGCTGCAGGTACTCGTTGGCCATCGAAAAGTGGCGGCAGCCGAGAAAGCCCCGGTGCGCCGACAACGGCGAGGGGTGCGGCGACTTCAGCACGCGATGGCGACGGGTGTCGATCACCTTGCCCTTCTTCTGCGCGTACGCGCCCCAGAGCATGAACACCAGGCCGTCGCGCTCGCGGTTGAGCACGTCCACCACGTGATCGGTGAATCCTTCCCATCCGCGTCCCTGGTGGGCGCCGGCCTGGCCTTCCTCCACCGTCAGCACGGCGTTGAGCAGCAGCACGCCGCGCTGCGCCCAGGGCACCAGGCAACCGTGGTCGGGCCGGGCGATATCGAGGTCGGCTTCGATTTCCTTGTAGATATTCAGCAGCGACGGCGGTACTGGCACGCCCGGGGCCACCGAGAAGCTCAGGCCATGGGCCTGGCCGCGGCCGTGGTACGGATCCTGGCCGAGGATCACCACCTTCACCTGCTCGAACGGCGTGGCATCGAACGCGGCGAAGATCTGCGGGCCCGGCGGAAATACCGCCGCACCGGCGGCCTTGCGCTGGCGCAGGAAGGCGGACAGCTCGCGCATCTGCGGCTGCAACAGGTAATCACCGACGTGCTGCTTCCAGCTCGGTTCCAGCTGGATCGTCGGGGTCTCCACTACGTCATCCATCATCGCGCCACTTCTATTGCAACAGGGGTCCATCGTTCAAACGTGCCAGCCTCAGCTGAAACAGTACCTTGGTCACCAGCAGGCGCTCCTCGATCGGCTTGAGCACCAGATCGTTGGCACCGGCCTGCAGCAGCCCGGTCTGGTTGTGCGGGTTGCCATCGCCGGTCATCACCAGCACCGGCAGGCGGCGCTTGCCGTAGCCGAAATCCACGCGCACGCGCTGCACCACGTCGCGGCCGCTCAACTCACCCTTCAGAGTGACGTCGGTCAGCACAAGATCGATGCGGTGGCGGCTGCGGCCCAGCGATTCGGCGGTGAGCAGGGTGAAGGCTTCCTCGGCGCTGACCACGTGCAGCACGTTCAGCTGCTGACGCTCGAGCATGCGCTTGGTTGCTTCGGCCACCACCCGGCTGTCCTCGACATACAGGATGGTGGCGCCGGGAATGGTCTGCGGCTGCACGTAGCCGCGGATGAAGGTCGCCAGCGCCTCGTGGCCCAGCGCCTTGTCGAAATAATCGGTGACGTACTCGGTGAAGCGGCGCTGTTCCAGGTGCTGCTGCGCATCGCCGGAGACCACGATGACCGGCACATAGGCCTGGCCGGCGGCTTCGCGCACGCTCTTGGCCAGCGCCAGGCCGTCGCCATCGCGCAGGGTCAGCGAGGTGGTCACCAGATCCACCGGCCCCTGTGCCAGCACCTGCTGTGCTTCCTCGATGCTGTCGCAGCCAATGACTTCAACGCCCGGCAGGTCACGCTGCAGCACGTCGGCGATCAGCTTGCGCACCAGCTTGGAACCATCGACCACCATCACCCGCGTCGCGGGCCCTTCAAGGTGCTTCAACGCTTGCGGTCGCATGCCGGTCTCAGGTGTCGGTGGGGCGGGTCTGGCGGAGGAAGTGGCCGGTCACCAGCCAGGCACCCAGCCAGCCCAGCAGCAGCGTGCCCAGCAGCACCAGGCTGCCGTGCAGCAGGTCCAGGCCATGCAGCACGAACGGGCTGCCGTAGCTGCGCGACAGATCGGCCAGCGGCGTGCGCAGGGCGGTGCCGGCTACGCCGATCAGGGCCAGCGCGACCGCACCGGCGCCCAGGCCGTACCAGGCGCCCAGATACAGGAACGGGCGGCGGATGAAGCCATCGCTGGCACCCAGCAGCTGCAGCACGCCGATTTCCTCGCGGCGGGCCTGGATGTCCAGGCGCACGGTGTTGCCCACCACCAGCGCGGCACCGGCGCCGAGCAGCGCGGACAGCACCTGCACCAGGCGCGCACCGAAGGCCAGCCAGGCATCCAGGCGCTGCCGCCACAGGGCATCGTGCTGCACCAGGTCGGCACCGGACAGGCTTTCCAGCGAGCGCGCCAGGCGCGCGTCATCCTGGCCCTGGCCGGGGGTGACCACCAGCAGCGACGGCAGCGGGTTGTCGTTGAGTGCGTCGATGGCCTCGCCGAGGCCGGCATCACGCAGTTCCTGCAGGCCCTGTTCGGGCGTGCGCACGGTCACGTTGGCCACGTCCTGGCGGTCGCGCAGCTCGCCGGCCAGGCGCAGCGCGCCCGGGCCATCGACGTTGGCCTTCAGGAACACATTGATATCGCGCGACTGCTGCACGCTGCCGGCGAACTGCTTGAGGTTGTCCAGGGCAATGGACAGGCCCAGCGGCAGGGCCAGCGCCAGCGCCATGACCATCACCGTCAACAGGGTCGCCCAGGGCTTGCGGCAGGCGCGGCCCAGGCTGAACACCACGCTGTGCGCGTGGTGGTGGAACCACACGCCCAGGCGCGACGGTGCGGCGGCTTCGCTGTTTTCGTTCTTGCCCATGCGTTACTCCGCCAGGTCCTGCGGCGAGATGTCGTCCGCCAGCCGGCCATGGTCGAGGATCAGCACGCGCTTGCGCATGCGGCGCAGCAGCGGCAGGTCATGGCTGACCACCAGCACGCTGGTGCCGCGCGAGGGCAGCTCGGCGAACAGGGCCATGATCTCCGCCGCCAGGGTCGGGTCGAGGTTGCCGGTCGGCTCGTCGGCCACCAGCAGCTTGGGTTCGCCCACGATCGCGCGGGCGATGCCCACGCGCTGCTGCTCACCGGCCGACAGCTGCGAGGGCAGCGCCTTCTCACGGTGGCCCAGGCCCATGCGTTCCAGCACCGAGCGCACGCGCTTGGCGATGTCGCCGCGGCGGGTGCCGCGCAGGATCAGCGGCAGGGCCACGTTCTCGGCGATGGAGCGGTCCATCAGCAGGCGGTGGTCCTGGTAGACCGCACCGACCGCGCGCCGGTGGCGCGGAATGTCGCCGCCGCGCACCTTCAGCAGGTTTCGCTCGTCGAACACCACGGCGCCGCGGCTGGGCCGCTCGTCCAGGTGGATCAACTTGAGCAGGGTGCTTTTGCCCGCCCCGGAATGGCCGGTGACGAACAGCATTTCGCCGGGGGCTACTTCGAAGCTGACATCGGTCAGGGCTTCGTGGCCACCGGCGTACTGTTTGCTGACATTGTCGAAGCGCAGGACACTCATGCCCCGATTATGCAGGAGCCGCGCGACGGATCGGTAGCGCCGGGCCATGCCCGGTGGATTTTTCGCACACCCTCAAAGCCGCCCGACCCACGGTCGGGCGCTACCGGTCGCTTTGGTGGGTGCCGACCGTTGGTCGGCACACCGGTCAAGGTCACCCGACCAACGGTCGGGTGCTACCCGCTGATCGGCAGCGCCGATCAGTTGCCCGACAGCATCCGGCGGATCTTGCGGCCGATGCGGGTCAGGAACGAATCACCGGTGTCGGCGGCCGTACGCACCGGCTTGGCCACCACCTGCACCGGGGTGACCGGGCCGGTGCCATTGCCGGCGGTGTTCTGCGCGCCCTCGGCACCTTCGACCGGACGGCCGTGGCGACGACGACGACGCTTGCGCGTCTTGTGCTCGCCATCGGCGGCACCTTCCGGCGCGCCTTCGGCACGCGGCGGGCGCGGCGGACGCGGGGCCTGGGCAGCGGCGCCTTCGGCACCGGCGACCGGCGCGGGAGCAGCCTGCTCGCCTTCCACGCGCGGCTTGCGCGGGCCACGCGGACGGCGTTCGCCGCTGCGCTCACCGTCGCGCCCCCCACGGCCACCACTGCCGCTGCCGGAACGGCCGCCACTGCGGCCACCGCCACGACGCTCTTCCTCGGCGGCGCGGGCCTCGCGCGCTTCGCGGAAGATCTGGCCGACGCTTTCATTGTCGTCGCCTTCCTCGCCTTCGGCCGGGGCCGGGCGCTCCGGGCGCGGCAGCGGGGTCATCAGTTCCTTGGTGACCGGCTCGGACGGAATCTTCTGCTCGATGTACGCCTCGATGTCCGGCAGGCCCATCGCGTAGCGCTCGCAGGCGAAGCTGATCGCATCACCCTCTTCGCCCAGGCGCGCGGTACGGCCGATGCGGTGCACGTAATCTTCGGCGTCGAACGGCAGGTCGTAGTTGTAGACGTACTTGATGCCGTCGATGTGCAGGCCGCGGGCGGCCACGTCGGTGGCCACCAGGATTTCCAGCTGGCCCTTCTGGAAGCGGTTGAGCAGGCTCTCGCGCTTCTTCTGCGGCACGTCGCCGGAGAGCACGCCGACGCGGTAGCCGGCCTTTTCCAGCGAACGCGCCACGCGCTCGACGAACACCTTGGTGTTGACGAAGACCATGGTGCGCGCGCCTTCGCTGCGCGACAGCAGGCCCAGCAGCAGCGGGATCTTCTCGTCATCGGCCGGGAAGTAGATGCGCTGGCGCACGCGCGCGGCGGTGATGGTCTCGGCCTCGACCACCAGCTTCTGCGGCTCGTTCATGTGCTCGTAGGCCAGCTCCAGCACGCGGTGGCTGAGGGTGGCGCTGAACAGCAGGGTCTGGCGGGTGGTGCGCTCCGGCATGCGGCGCAGCAGGAAGCGGATGTCCTTGATGAAGCCGAGGTCGAACATGCGGTCGGCTTCGTCCAGCACGCAGATCTCGCAGGCGTGCAGCGAGACCACCTTGTGCTGCTTCACGTAGTCGATCAGGCGGCCCGGGGTGGCGATGATGACGTCCACGCCCTGCTGCAGCAGTTCGCGCTGCTTGTCGTAATCAACGCCGCCGTAGACCAGGGCGAAACGCAGGCCCAGGTCGGAACCGAACTTGACCGCATCCTTGTGGATCTGGATGGCCAGTTCGCGGGTCGGGGCCAGGATCAGCGCGCGTGGATCTTCCGGCTTGCGGTCGGCCAGCGCCGGACGCGTCAGCAGGCGGTTCACGACAGCGACCAGGAAGGCCAGGGTCTTGCCGGTGCCGGTCTGCGCCTGGCCGGCCACGTCACCGCCGGGCAGCGCGACCGGCAGGGTCAGCGCCTGGATCGGGGTGCAGCGGGTGAATCCGGCTCCTTCAAGACCAGCCTGCAGGGCCGGATGCAGATCGAAGGAGGAAAAGGTCAAATCGGTCAGCGGTTTGTCGCTCATGTGTCCGTCTTGGTATGGCCGCCGGCCCACGGGGCGGCTGGCACTTCAGCGTCTAGGGGAACCGTCGCAAACTGCGTCCCCTGCGGCGGGTTGGCAGGCTGGGACCACCTGGTCCGCGCGCCGCACAATGCCCCAGTTTAACGCACTCCGGCCGGCAAACCGGAACCACCTGTCTCACCGAACCGGGAGACGCCGGGCCCCTACCCGCCCTTCACCGAGCCACACGCCACTTGAACGGCCCCGCCAGGGCCACTGGCCCTGCCCCTGTGCCACCCCCATGTTCTCGAAGGCAGTGAAATCCGACACATACCGGGCTGGCACCCGATCACGATACGCTGGGTTCCAGCCAGCAACTGTCCCCGCCGCGCGATAGGGGTACACTGCCGGCCGTGAGCGTCCAGGCATCCCGCCGAACGCACCGCGGCAGACCGCCGCGAGGCAACGACGAGGGTCGCGCCACCGGGCATGGCCCAGTTCACCCACCTCCGGCCTGGCCGGGTGCAATCCAAGACGAGAAACCAAGATGAGCGACAAGGTTGTACACGTCGGCGATGCCGACTTTGATAGCGCCGTGCTGAATTCCAAGGAACCGGTGCTGGTCGATTTCTGGGCCGAGTGGTGTGGCCCCTGCAAGATGATCGCCCCCGCGCTGGACGAACTGGCCGACGCCTACCAGGGCCGCGCCAAGATCGCCAAGGTCAACGTCGACAACAACCGTGCGCTGGCCGCCAAGTACCACGTGCGTTCGATCCCGTACCTGGTCGTCTTCAAGGACGGCGAAAAGGTCGGCGAGCAGATCGGTGCGGTGGGCAAGGCCCAGCTGGCCGGCCTGCTGGACAAGGCCCTGGCCTGATCCCGCTGTTCCACGGCAGCCGCTGACCGCGGCTGCCGCTGGGCGCCCCGCGCCCACATGAATGCCGTTCCCGGTGACCCTTGCACGGCGCCGCTGGCCGATGATAGTGTCGGCATATCCGGCCGCGTTCGCGTGCCGCACCCTCTGGACGCAGTTTCTTCCAGACCCATTCCCAACGTTCGCCGCCCCAGCCGGGCGCTCGCACCTTCAAGCGAGGAATAACGCTCTTGTCCGATAACACTCCCGAAACCGGCAGCGCCGATGCGCCCGCCGAAAAGCGCGTGCGCAAGCCCCGCGTGAGCAAGGCAGCCGCTCCGGCCGCCGCCGAAACCAGCGCTGCCCCCGCGCAGCCGACCCTGCCGCTGGCAGCCGCGCCCGAAGCGCCGGCACCGGCCGCAGCCGCCCCCGCGCCGAGCGCGCCTGCCGCTGAAGCCCCTGCCCCCGGCGGCGGTGAAGGTGGCGAAGGTCGCGAATCCGGCCAGCGTCAGCAGAACCACCAGGGCGGTGGCCAGAACCAGGGCCAGGGCCAGAACAACAACCCCTACAACCAGGGTGGCCAGAACGGCCAGCAGGGCCAGGGCAACCGCCGCGACCGCTTCCGCAACCGTCGCGACCGCGACCGTGGTGGCCGTGGCCGCGATGACGGCATGCCGCAGGACGGCGGCGAGCAGCAGGTGTTCGTGCCGCGCCCGCACGCCAACGTGCCGGAAGGCTTCCCGGTGTACTCGCTGAGCGACCTCAAGCGCATGCCGGCGCAGAAGCTGCTGGAAATCGCCGAGCAGCTGCAGATCTCCGAAGGCGTCGCCCGCGCCCGCAAGCAGGACGTCATCTTCGCCCTGCTGAAGGTGCTGACCCGCCACGGTGACGGTGTCGCCGCCGACGGCGTGCTGGAAATCCTGCCCGACGGCTTCGGCTTCCTGCGCGCGGCCGAGGCCAGCTACCTGGCCGGCCCGGACGACACCTACATCTCGCCCAGCCAGATCCGCCGCTTCAACCTGCGCACCGGCGACCACATCTCCGGCCGCATCCGCTTCCCGAAGGACGGCGAGCGCTACTTCGCGCTGAACATCGTCGACACCATCAACGGTGAGCCGATCGAAGCGTCGAAGAACAAGGTGCTGTTCGAGAACCTGACCCCGCTGTTCCCGCGCCGCCGCTTCACCCTGGAGCGCGGCAACGGTTCGTCGGAAGACATCACCGGCCGCATCCTCGACCTGATGGCGCCGCAGGGCAAGGGCCAGCGCTCGCTCATCGTTTCCCAGCCGAAGGCCGGCAAGACGATGATGATGCAGCAGGTGGCCACGGCCATCACCACCAACCACCCGGACGTGCACCTGATCGTGCTGCTGATCGACGAGCGCCCGGAAGAAGTGACCGAAATGCAGCGCACCGTGCGCGGCGAAGTCATCAGCTCGACCTTCGACGAGCCGGCCGCGCGCCACGTGCAGGTGGCCGAAATGGTCATCGAGCGCGCCAAGCGCCTGGTCGAGCACAAGAAGGACGTGGTGATCCTGCTGGACTCCATCACCCGCCTGGCCCGCGCCTACAACAACGTAGTGCCGAGCTCGGGCAAGGTGCTGACCGGTGGTGTGGACGCCAACGCCCTGCACCGCCCGAAGCGCTTCTTCGGTGCCGCGCGCAATGTGGAAGAAGGCGGCAGCCTGACCATCATCGCCACCGCGCTGGTCGACACCGGCTCGAAGATGGACGAGGTGATCTACGAAGAGTTCAAGGGCACCGGCAACAGCGAAGTGCACCTGAGCCGTCGCATCGCTGAAAAGCGCGTGTTCCCGGCCATCGACATCAACCGTTCGGGCACCCGCCGCGAAGACCTGCTGATCGAACCGGAACTGCTGCAGAAGATCTGGATCCTGCGCAAGCTGCTGCATCCGATGGATGAAATGGCCGCGATGGAATTCCTGCTGGACAAGATGAAGAACACCAAGTCCAACGACGAGTTCTTCGGTTCCATGAAGCGATAAGAAGAAAGCCCCGCACTGCGGGGCTTTTTTTGCCTTCGGGATGGCTCATCCACGCATGGCGTGGATCTACTGCGTCCGCCGGGCATGGCCCGGCAGCATCGACCCACCGGTAGCGCCGGGCCTTGCCCGGCGGAATGCATTCCCGCGCGCGATCACGGGCAACGCCGGGCATGGCCCGGCGCTACCGCGGGGCTTATGGGCAGGTCACAGCGCCTTTGGCATCAGCCATGTTGGCGGTCAGCTTGACCTGGGTGAAGGCCGCCGCGAACGGCGTGTCGGCGGTCACTACGAACGGCGCTTCCACCGCGCCCAGGGCAACACCCTGCCTGGCGAAGCACGCCAGCGGCACGGTCACCGTCTGCTTCTGCCCGGGCGACAGCCTGCCCAGCAGCGGAGCGATGTCCACCCCGCCCTCGCAGCCACTGCCGCACTGCATGGTCACCTTCACCGGCGAGGCCGGGCGCTTCACCAGCTTCACGTCGAACTGCAGCGCACCATTGCTGCGCGCCAGGGCGCCCAGGTTGCGGCGCGAGGTGCTGCGCGCGATCAGCTGCGCCGGGGCCAGCCAGGTCACTTCCCTGGCGTCCTGCTGGGTATTCACCTGCACGGTGCGCACCTGCACCACCGGCTTGGCGGTCGGCCAGCGCAGGGTGGCGTTGAGGTCGCTGCCCAGCGGCTGGGTCGCACCCGCGGCCGCCACGTGCAAAGCGAACGGCGGCGTGTCGGCGCGGTTGAAGATCGGCAGCACGGTCACTTCGCCGCAGCTGTCCGGATCGGCCTCGTCGAGCCTGGCGACCTTGCCGCCCTTGGCGTAGCTCAGGCCATAACCCAGCGCGAACAGCGACGGCTTCTTCGCATCGGGCTGGTCGATCGGTGCCGGGCACGGCGCGCCCGGCCACGGGAAGCTGAGGCGGCCGCGGAAGTCGTGCGCGGGCTTGCCACCCTTGCCGGCCACCAGCACGTCGGTCACGCCCTTGCCTTCAGTGCCCGGCAGCCAGGCGGCCACGAACGCGCTGGACAGGTTGAGCAGGTCGTTGGTGTACATCGGGCGGCCGGACATGTAGACCGTCACCACAGGCTTGCCGGTCGCAGCCGCGGCCTTCAGCGCGGCCAGGTCCTGCGGGTAGGCACGGCTGTGGCTCACGGTGTCCGAGGCGAGGATGTCACCGTTGGTTTCCGCATACGGCGTCTCGCCGATCACCGCCAGCACCACGTCGAACGCCTTCGGGTCAACGCCCTGGCCATCGGCACTGAAGCTGACCTTGTCCGCGCCGAGTTCAGCACGCAGCGCGCCCAGCACCGAATCGGCGTTGGGGAAATCGGCATTCTTGTTCTCGGTGCCCTGCCAGGTCAGCGACCAGCCACCGGACTGGTCACCGATGTTGTCGGCGCCCTTGCCGACCACCAGCACGCGCGTGTCGCGGCGCAGCGGCAGGATCTTGGTGTCGTTCTTCAGCAGCACCAGCGATTCGCGCACCGCACGGCGCGCCAGTTCGCGGTGCTGCACGGCCGTGGCATCGCCGGCGTAGCGGCTGTCCGACGGCTTGTGCTCGAACAGGCCGGCGCGCAGCTTCACCCGCAGGATGCGCGTCACCGCATCGTCGATGCGCGCCATCGGGATCTCGCGCTTCTGCACCTGCGCGGTGGTGTTGTCGATGAAGGCCTTCCAGTCGTCGGGCACCATCACCATGTCGATGCCGGCGTTGATTGCCTGTGCACAGCTGTCGTTGCGGCAGCCGGGTACCTGGGCGATGCCGTTCCAGTCGGAGACGACGAAGCCGTCGAAGCCCATCTTGTCCTTCAGCGCGTCGGTCAGCAGCGCCTTGCTGCCGTGCATCTTGCCGTAGTCGACGCCGGCGGCACGATCGTTCCAGCTGTTGAACGAGGCCATCACCGTCTGCGCGCCTTCGGCCAGCGCGCCGTAGTAGCCCTGCGCATGCACGTTGACCATCGTCGCCTTGTCGACCAGCGCCTCGCCCTGGTCGCGGCCGCTGTCGGTGGCGCCGTCGCCGAGGTAGTGCTTGGCGGTGGTGACCACGTTGCCGTCATCCTTGAACGCGCCTTGCGCGCCCTTGACGTAGGCATGGGCGAAGCTGCGGATCACCGCCGGATCGGACGAATAACTTTCGTAGGTGCGGCCCCAGCGCGGATCGTGCGCGACGGCCAGGGTGGGCGCGAATACCCAGCCGATGCCGGTGGCGCGCACCGATCGCGCGGTGGCTTCGCCGATGCGTTCGATCAACTCCGGATCACCGGCCGCGCCCAGGCCGATGTTGTGCGGGAACAGGGTCGCGCCCAGCACGTTGTTGTGGCCATGCACCGCATCGGTGCCCCAGATCACCGGAACCGGCGTCTTCGCATCGGTGGCCAGCGAGGCGGCGTGGTAGGCGTCCGCCAGCTTCAGCCAGTCCTGCACGCTGGCGTGCTTGTCCATGCCCGGCCACGAGCCACCGCCGTTGAGCACCGAACCGATGTAGTAGCGGCGCACCTGCTCGGGCGTGATCGTCTTGATCTCGGCCTGGGTCATCTGCCCGATCTTCTGCGCCAACGTCATCTGCGAAAGGATCTGCTGCACGCGGCTTTCGATCTGCGCGTCGGTGGTGATCGCGCTGTGCACGCGCGGCCAGTCCTGCAGGCGTTCACCGCTGGCCGGTGCGGCACCGACGGGCGCGGCAAGGGCGGCCAGCAGGCAGCTGGCAAGAAGGGTCTGGGTGGGGCGATTCACTGGGCTCTACCTCCGTGGATGAAGTTCCTGGCACGCGTGTCTGCGACCGCACGCCGGCATGGGCGCTTGCGCACCGCTCCTGACAGCGCTGTCATATAAGGCGATCCCGCTGCTGTCAATCGTTGTTCGCGGGCAACGTGCCGGCCGTCCCGCAACCACGGGGCCTGGCGCATCATCGACACGCCAGCGCAATGCGTGGGTGCTGCATCGCGACACGAAATCGGGACGTGCCAGCGCCCCTCATGTCGTGGCAACATCCGCCTGCTTCGGCAACACCGACCGGGCCAGCACGCACTACCATCGCCGCGTGCCCGCCGCCTTCCAGGAGGAACCATCGCATCATGCGCAGTCGAATCGAGGATGTCGCCGCCGTTGCAGGGGTTTCGATCAAGACCGTGTCGCGCGTGCTCAACCATGAGCCGAACGTGCGCGAGCAGACCCGCGAACGCGTGCTGGCGGCGGTGGCGCGGCTGGGCTACAAGCCCAACCTGTCGGCGCGCAGCCTGGCCGGGCAGCGCTCGTATGCACTGGCGCTGGTCTACAACAATCCGTCACGCAACTACCTGATGGAAATCCAGAGCGGCATGCTGGAAGCCTGCCATGCGCAGCACTACAACCTGATCCTGGGCCCGGTCGGCACCGGCCGCCGCACCCTGCCCGACCTGGCCGCGCTGTTCGAGAATTCGCGCCCGGATGGCGTGGTGCTGATCCCGCCGCTGACCGACGACGAGGTGGTGCTGTCGTACCTGGAAGAACAGGACATCCCCTTCGCCTGCATCGCGCCACGCCACCCGGAAGGCCGCATCGGCGTGCGCATGGATGAAACCACCGCCGTGGTCGAACTGATCGGCCACCTCGTCGCGCAGGGCCATCGCCGCATCGGCCACATCAAGGGCCCGCGCGCGCACGGCGCCTGCCAGTGGCGCCACGCCGGTTACCGCCAGGCGCTGCGCGAGGCGGGCATCGCCTACGACCCGGAACTGGTGGTCAGCGGCCAGTTCTCGTTCGAGTCCGGGGTGGACGCCGCCAACACCCTGCTCGAGCTGGATGACCCGCCGACGGCGATCTTCGCCGCCAACGACGACATGGCCGCTGCGGTGTACCGCGTGGCGGGCGAACGTGGCCTGCGCGTGCCGCGCGACCTGTCGGTGTGCGGCTTCGACGACACGCCGATCGCCGGCCACATCTATCCCGCGCTGACCACGGTGCGCCAGCCGACCGCGCACATGGGCCGGCTGGCGACCGAGCAGCTGATCGAGCACATCCGCGCCGAGACGGCCGGACGCATGATCACCGTCGAGCACGCGGTGCTGGATCGCGAATCGACCGCGGCACCGCGCCGGCGCTGACGCTCCCTGCCGCAGCGGACCGACGCGTCCGTTGCGGTTTTCCTCGCATCCAGGCACACGCGGGCGGCCGCCGCTTCGCCGTGCGCGATGAAATGTCCGTGCGTGCCCAGCACCGTACACGCGTTGTCCGCGGGCGCTCGTTGCCATGTCCAGAACCTGTCCTCCCGGTCATTGATTCAAGCCATCAAGCGGACATGCACGACATCCGGTGCGTGCTCCATTTGTCCAGCGCTGTCAGTACACAACAGCTGCTGCGTTCCGCCTGTGCACAACAGCATCCGCGCAGTTTTGTTCTGCACCGCACAACACAATTCCGCCGCTCCATTGGCAGCGCTGTCATTGCTGGAAAACCGCTGCAAATACCGCCGACAAAGGGAATTCATCAGCCTGAGCGCATTCATGGCAACGTTTACATGGCGACCCACCCCAGCGCCGATCAGGTGCACTTGATGGCAGTTTGTTGACAACGCTGTCAACCGTCGTTCCAATCCGGCCACATGCAGTAACCCGCGATCGGGACAACGCCGCAACGACACCACCGAATTCCCTGGGGAGGGAGCTTCCATGAAGACGTACAAGGCAGTACCTCGCAAGACGATGCTCACTTCCGCGCTGCTCGCAGCGCTTGCTGCACCAGCCTGGGCGCAGGACGCACCTGCCGGCGAAACACCCGACCCGGCCACGCTCGATACGGTGCAGGTCACCGGTATCCGCGGCAGCCTGCAGTCGTCGATGAACCTCAAGCGTGACAGCCAGGGCGTGGTCGATGGCATCGTCGCCGAGGACATCGGCAAGTTCCCCGATACCAATCTGGCAGAGTCGCTGCAGCGCATCAGCGGCGTGTCGATCGACCGCACCTCCAGCGGCGAAGGCTCGAAGGTAACCGTGCGCGGCATCGGCCCCGACTACAACCTGGTGCTGTTGAATGGTCGGCAGATGCCGGCGTCCAACCTGGGCAACGGCGGTGGCGGCCTGAACGGATCGCGCTCGTTCGACTTCGCCAACATCGCCTCCGAATCGATCTCGGCGGTGGAGGTGTACAAGACCACCCGCGCAGACAATCCGACCGGCGGCATTGGCGCAACGATCAACATCAAGACAATGCGCCCCCTGGAAGCGGCACCGGTCATCAGCCTGGGCATGAAGGCGGTGCACGATACCTCCAACGACAATGTGCCACGCACGATGCAGGGGTCCAACATCACCGGTGAGCTGTCAGGCATCTTCAGCCAGACCTATGCCGATGGGCGCTTCGGTGTAGCGCTCAGTGGCAGCCACCAGGAGCGTGACTCGGGGTTCAACCAAGCCACTGTGGCCGAAGGCTGGGCCACCCTGCGCGGCAATGACACTTCCGACTGGCGGGCCTTGCCCCAGCCGGGCCAAGGCTACTCGGACCGCATCAGCAACCGTCCCGGTCCGAACGATATCTACGGCCGGCCGCAGAACACCGCCTACAACGTCAACGCTGTGCAGCGCCAGCGCACCAACGGGCAGGCGACCCTGCAATGGAAGCCGGTGGACAACGTGACCACCACGCTCGATTACACCTACGTGGAAAACAAGGTGCAGCAACAGCGCAGCGAGCTTTCGGTGTGGTTCAACTACGGCCCGGGTGACAGCACCTGGACCAACGGCCCCGTGGCCGCGCCGATCGTCTATAGCGAAGACGTGGTCAACGGCGATGTCGCCATGGGCGGCATGAAGCTGGCCACGAAGAACAGCATGGAATCGGTGGGTTTCAATGTGGAGTGGGAGGTCAACGACGCACTGGATCTGTCATTCGACTACCACCGCGCCAGTGCTGAATCCCAGCCGGATGGCCCTTACGGCTCCGCCGGTGTGCTGGGCGTAGCTGCCTACGTGCGCGGCAAGACCACCGTGGATTACAGCGGCGAGCTGCCCATCATCAACATCGCCCTTCCGCCCGGTGGCGTGCAGGCATCGGACGCCCTGGTGACCGGCTCGGTGTTCCAGAACAGTTACAACAAGTCGGAGGTGGAGCAGTTCCAGGCCAAGGGCGTGTTCCGTTTTGCCGACTACTCGGCACTGGATTTCGGCGTGGGCCACACCCAGGTCGACAACCGCTCGGCGGCTGCCATCGAGCAGCGCGACAGCTGGGGCGGCGTGGGCACACCGGCAGACTACGACGACAGCATCTGGTACGCCGATGACATGGGCAAGTACTTCAAGGCGTTCTCCGGCCACAACGATCCCCGGCTGACCGGTCAGTTCCTGGTGTTCGACTTCGACCGCCTGCGCGACCGCGCCGCGCAGGTCGCCAACGGAGCGGAGCCAGCCTGCCCCACCTGCTATCTGGCCCCTACCGAGTACTCCGAGGATATCCGCACGAAAGAGACCTCCAAGAGCGCCTATCTGCAGTACCGCACCACGTTCGACTGGAACATGCCGCTGCACGTCGCGGCCGGCGTGCGCTACGAGCAGACTGAAGTTGAATCGCTGGCGCTGGTCAGGGTGCCGACCTCGATCAGCTGGAACTCGCTCAACGAATTCAACATCACCTATGCCGACGAAGGTGCATTCGTCGGCGGCAAAGGCAAGTACGACTATCTGCTGCCCAACGTCGACCTGAAGCTCGACTTCAGCGAGTCGCTCGCCCTGCGCGGCAGCTACAGCCGCAGCCTAGGTCGGCCTGGCTGGACGCAGATCGAAAGTGGCCAGCGCCTGGATAACATCGTGCGCACCCAGGGCGGCACCGGCTCGCGCGGCAATCCGGCACTGGAGCCGTTGCTGTCGGACAATTTCGACCTGTCGCTGGAGTGGTACTACGGCGAGGCCAGCTACGCTTCGGTGGGCTTCTTCCGCAAGAACATCAAGAACTTCATCAGCAACACCATCGCGCGCGAGAACGCCGGCAGCCTGCATACGCCGGTCGGTGGCGCCTACTGGAACGAGGCGCTGGCATCAGGCTGCGTGACCACCGACACGGTATGCATCCGCAACTACATCTTCACCAACCACGCTGGCGATCCGGGCGTGACCTCCACGGGCGTCAACTCGGCCGGCCAGCAGACCGGCAGTATCGTCGGCCAGCCGGGCGACCCGATTGCCGGGTTCGACATCACTCTGCCCGCCAACCAGCGCTCGGACCACCTCGATGGCTGGGAAGTGGCGGTGCAGCACCTGTTCGGCCGATCCGGTTTCGGCCTGGCCGCCAACTACACCAAGGTGAAGTCGGGGCTGACCTTCAACAACCTCAGCCTGGGTGACCAGTACCCGATGATCGGCCTGAGCGATTCGGCCAACGTGGTCGCGTTCTATGACAAGAATTCGTGGCAGATCCGTGCGGCCTACAACTGGCGTGACAAGTTCCTCAACGGCATCGGTGGCCAGGGCCCGAACCCGAACTACACCGCCGCCTACGGCCAGCTCGATCTGAACATCAGCTATGCGGTGAGCGAGCAGCTGACGCTGAGCCTGGAAGCGATCAACCTGACCGACGAGACCATGCGCACCTACGCTCGCCACACCAACATGCTGCGCTACGCCACCCAGACCGGCCCGCGCTACATGTTCGGCGTGCGTTACAAGTTCTGACCGGCTGCAGTACCGTGGGGCCGGGCATGGGCTCGGCTCTACGGGGCAGTCATCGGCCCGTGCAATTCTGTAGAGCCGAGCCCACGCTCGGCTCCACTCTGCCCTGGACACCCGCGCATGCCTCCGCCCTGCCCCATCGAAGAGATCCACGGCCTGGACCCGGCGCAGCTGCCTGTGCAGCTGACCACCTGGACCACGCCGAAGGTGATCCGTGGGCTGGTGGCGCACTGGCCGCTGGTGATGGCCGCGCGCCGATCCGCCGCCGAGGCGGTGGCCCACCTGGCCAGCTTCGACCATGGGCAGATGCCGGTGACGGCGACCACCGCCGCACCCGACACGCGGGGCCGGCTGTTCTACAACGAAGACATGAGCGGCTTCAATTTCCGCCGCGAGCAGATTCCGCTGAAGGTGGTGCTGGCCACGCTGCTGAAGTACGCCAGCGATCCCGCGCCGCCGTCCATCTATGTGGCTTCGACCACGCTGGACAGCTTCCTGCCGGGTTTCAGCCAGGCCAATCCGCTGCGCCTCGGCGTGGCCGATCCGCTGGCCAGCATCTGGATCGGCAACCGCTCGCGCATCGCCGCCCACCAGGACGTGCCGGACAACCTGGCCTGCGTGGCGGCCGGCCGCCGCCGCGTCACCCTGTTCGCCCCGGAACAGATCGACAACCTGTACGTCGGGCCGCTGGACTTCACCCCGGCTGGCCAGGCGATCAGCCTGGTCGATTTCCATGCACCGGACCTCCAGCGCTTCCCGCGCTTCGCGCAGGCGTGGGCACAGGCCCAGGTGGCGGAGCTGGAGCCCGGCGACGCGGTGTTCATTCCCTCGCTGTGGTGGCACCACATGGAGGGCCTGGAAGCGTTCAACGTGCTGGTCAACAGCTGGTGGAGACCGGTGCCGGCCTGGATGGATTCACCGATGAACGCGCTGATGCTGGCCATCCTCGCCCTGCGCGACCTGCCGCCGGAACAGCGCGCGCACTGGCGCACGATGCTTGACCACTATGTCTTCGACGCCGGTGCGCACACTGCCGCGCACGTGCCGCCGGATGCGCAGGGCGTGCTGGCGCCGCTCGATGCAGCCGGCGCCGAGCGCGTGCGCGATACGCTGCGGCGACGCCTGCAACGCTGACACCGGGTCACCGTACTTTCCCCGGGGCAGGCGAATGTGTCCATAATGGCGGTTCTCCCACCGTTCGTGCCCGGCTGCGCTGCCGCAGCAGTGGGCGCAGTCGCCGCATGCCACCGATCTCCAACCGCCTCAACCTGGGCAAGCTGATTCTTGGTCTGGCCCTGCTGAGTACGCTCATCGCCCTCGGCAACACGCTGCTGGCCAGCTACCGCGTGCAGCGCGACCAGCTGGTGAGCAACACATTGGAAGCCAACCGCGTCTACACCAGCAAGCTGGCCGATACGACGCAGACCTTCCTGCTCTCCGCGCAGCAGCAGCTGGCCTACGCCGCCACCCGGCTCGGCGAAAGCGGCCTGGATGCCGGCCACGCCCAGGGCGAAGCCAGCCGCCTGCAGCTGCAGTCCAGCAGCTTCAACTCGTCGCTGGTGGTCAATGCCAGCGGCCTGGTCATCGCCACCTCGCCGCAGACCCTGCAGCTGCAGGGCGAAGTGCTGAAGAGCTTCGGCAACAACCAGGCGCTGGCGCGTCGCCAGCCGCTGGTCAGCGATCCCTACCAGTCGGCGACGGGCAAGCTGCTGATCTCGCTGTCGCACCCGATCTTCGACCGCCAGGGCGCCTACCTGGGCTACGTCAGCGGCACCCTGTACCTGCGCCAGCGCAGCGCGCTGCATACGTTGCTGGGCAAGCACTATTACCGCGATGGTTCCTACCTGTACGTGGTCGACCACAACGGCCGCATCATCTACCACAACAATCCGAAGGAAGTGGGCACCTACGCGCTGGACAACCCGGCGGTGAAGGCGGTGATGCGCGGGCACTCCGGCAGCCAGCAGCTGGTCAACAACCATGGCGTCGCACAGCTGTCCGGCTATGCGCCGGTGCCGGCCACCGGCTGGGGCATCATCGCCCAGCGCCCGACCGAAGCGACCCTGCAGCCGCTGTCGCGGTTGATGACCTCGGTCATCTGGAACGCGATCCCGCTGGGCGTGCTCTCGCTGCTGATCACCTGGTGGTCTGCCAGGCGCATCTCGATGCCGCTGTGGCAGCTGGCGCGCAACGTGCAGGAAGGCGAAGACACCGGCAACGCGATCGACCATGTCACCGGCATCCGCGCGTGGTACTTCGAAGTGGCGCAGCTGAAGCAGGCGGTGCTGTACAGCTTCAACGCGCTGCAGGACCGCATCGGCACGCTCAACCGCGCCAGCCGGACCGACCCGATGACCGGGCTGCTGAACCGCCGCGGCCTGCAGAACGCGCTGGAGATGCTGCAGGCGCAGGGCGTGCCGTTCGCAATCGTGGCACTGGACATCGACCGCTTCAAGGCAATCAACGACGGGCACGGCCATGACGTCGGCGATGCCGCCATCGCCCACATCGCCGAGCAGATGCGCCGCCATTCGCGCGAGACCGACGTGCTGTGCCGTGCCGGTGGCGAGGAATTCCTGGTGCTGCTGCCGGGCGTCAGCGTGGTGGCGGCCCAGCAGACCGCCGAGCGCCTGCGCCAGGCGATTGCCGGGCAGCCGTTCGCGCCGGTCGGCAGCATCACCGTGTCGCTGGGCGTGGCCCATTTCCCCACGTTCCATGCCGACGTGGAACAGGCGCTGCGGCTGGCCGACAAGGCCCTGTACCTGGCCAAGGAACAGGGCCGCAACCGCGTGGTGGTCTACCCGCACGCGGATTGATCCGTGCGCGGGCGCGCCAGGCGATGCCTGGCGCTGTGGCCGCGCCGGTCAGCCCAGCGGCGTCAGCAGGCGCGGACCGTCGTTGCGGCCGACCATGTAGACGCCGCCTTCGGGCAGCAGGTCGGTACCGGTGGCCTTTTCGTCTTCGCCGGTCTTCCAAGGGGCCTGCTGGCGCGGGCCCGGAATGTAAGCCGTCCAGCGGCCATAGCGCTCTTCTCCGCGGCTGAGGGCAAAGTTGACGGGTATCCGCACCGTCCAGAACGGGTTGTCCTTGTCCTCGCCAGTGGTTGGCGGATTGAACGTCCAGCTGCGAGCGGTACTGACGCTGGCCTTGGCCAGCACATCGCGGAGCATCTGCATCTGGCGTTCGGGTGCAACCACCCTCAGGTTGGTGCGCTCGGCGATCACATCGGCCACCTTGCCATCACGCCCGACCTTCACCAGCAGCGTCACCTCACCCTGGCCGCCGATCGCGTACGCCCTTTCGGGGTAGGCCGGCGGGCGCATTTTCAGTGCCGTGACATCGTCGCTGGACAGCTTGTTCTCATCCTGGACCGGACCGAAGTTCGCATCGGCGATGCGGATCTGCATCGTGGCGTCGGTGAGACTGTCAGCCAGCAGGCGCAGGCGGACTTCGGTGCGAGCCCGCACCGGCTGGCCATCGACCAGCACCGGTTCGAAGCGCCACCCCTTTACCGAACCCTCGACCATGCCCGCCACGTCGGCAGACACCTTGTCACGGCGGTCCAGCTGGAAGTCTTCGACCTGGCCTTCGCGGCCAATGTTGATGACACCGTTCAGTGTCATGCTGGCCTCCATCTGCTTGCGCACCTCGCGCATGCTCTGCGCATCGGCGGTGCCGATGCAGGCCGCGCCGCCACCGAGGGCCAGGGTCAGGGCCAGGAAAAGGGAAGATCGCATCACACTCACTCCTTGTGTTCGAGGTACGAAGCCTACCGCAGGTCGCCGCGCGATGCGTTACGGCATGGCTGATCACGCCAGCCGATGGCCGGCCGCATACGGCGGCGTGTCAGGGTAGTCGGCGCTGGCAAAGCGGGCCTGCAGGCCCTGCCACCAGGCGGGATCGAACAGGTGTCGGTAGTGTTCACGCACCGCCGCCAGCTCCTGCGCCGGCAGGCCCATGAACGGACCGAAGCGCTCGGGAAAAACGTCACGCGGCCCCACATGGAACCAGGGTTCGTCGGCAAGTGCCTCTTCCGGCGTACGCGGCTGCGGCCACTCGCGGAATACGCAATCACTGACCAGGCACAGCTCGTCGTAGTCGTAGAACACGGCGCGACCGTGGCGCGACACACCGAAGTTCTTCGGCAGCATGTCGCCGGGAAAGATGTTGTTGCGGGCCATGTCGGTGATCGCCTGCGCGTAGTCCAGCACGGCCGCGCGCACGGCCGGCGCGCCCTGCTCGCGCAGGTACAGGTTCAATGGGCGGAAGCGACGCTGCACGTAGCACAGAGCGATCTCGATCTCGTCGCCCTGCACGCGCACGCTCTGCGCACACTGCTGCAGCAGCTCGTCCAGCACCGCCGGGGCGAAGCGCGCGCGCGGGAAGCGCAGGTGGCGGTAGGGCTGGGCATCGAGCAGGCGGCCGACGCGGTCCAGGTTGAACACCAGCGCGTACTTCTCTTCCACCTGCTGGCGCGACATCGCCTTGGGCCAGGCGAAGCGGTCGCGGATCAGCTTGAACACCAGCGGATAGCTGGGCAGGGTGAACACCGCCATGACCATGCCCGGCGTGCCCTCGGCATGCACCAGCTGTTCGTGCGGGTGTTCGTTGAAGTGGCGGAAGAAGGTGCGGTAGCGCTCTGTCTTGCCCTGCTTGGCGCGGCCGAGCACGGTGTAGATCTCGTCGATCGGCTTGCCCGGCAGCAGGCTGCGCAGGAACACCACGGCATCGCCGACGGTGGCCAGGTTGGCCTGGAAATAGCTGCGCGAGACACCGAACAGGTGGGCGACATCGCGGCGCCGGGTCAGCACCGCATCGGCGCGCAGGCCATGCTCGTCGTTGACCAGGGCGATGATGCAGGGCGAGAAGCGGTGTTCGCCGAACACGCGGCCGACCAGGTAGGCGCGGCGCTCGCGGTAGAAGACGGTATCGAGCAGCTCGATGCTGCGCACCGGCGTCTCGCCCCAATGGGCGAGGTCATCCTGCAGGCGGATGGCGATCGCCGCAGCGCAGCGCAGCTGGTGAACGTAAGGCACGTCGAAGCGGCAGTCGGCCAGCACCCGCTGCAGGGCCTCCACCGGGCGCGTGGGCGATACCGCGTAGGTGTGGCGAGCCACCGGGTGGGTGATCGCATCGGAGGGTTCGATGTCGAAGGCGATGAATTCCAGCGCCGGGTCGACCCCGCGGGTGGCGAACAGGCGCCGCGCCAGGGTGTTGTAGAAGGTCTTGTACAGTTCGGCGTCGATCGAACCCTGCAGCAGCGCGTTGTAGTGCGCGTGCACCTGCAGCCACAGCGCGCGCACGCCGATGGCATCGCCGGCCATGCGCCGCAGCGCATCCATCCGCTCGGCGATGCACAGGTCGTACAGGGCGATGCGCGCGACCGCATCCTGCCGTGCAGCGGCCCAGTCGCGCTGCTCGAAGCGCCGCCGCGCCCGCCCGGTGATCGCCGCGAAGCGCGCGTGGTAGTCCTCGAAGCCATCGCGGATGGCCACGGCGATGCGCGGTGCCAGGTCGACGGCGATGTCAGGCTGGGACATGCACGGCTCGGCAGGGAGACGGGCATCCACCATACGCCGGCGTGGGGGAGCTTGTGTAGAGCCGAGCCCATGCTCGGCTGCTTCTGCTTGCGCCCTTTCCTAGCGTCGAGGCAGCCGAACATGGCTCGGCTCTACACAAGCCCGCACAGGCAAAAAGAAACCCGCGCCGTAGCGCGGGTTTCGATTTCACTTCCTGGGGGCGATCGATCAGCCGCGCAGCTGCTCCAGCGCGGTGTTGAAGGTCGCGCTCGGGCGCATGGCCTTGCTGGCCTTGGCCACGTCCGGACGATAGTAGCCACCGATGTCCACGGCCTTGCCCTGCACTGCGGCCAGCTCGTCAACGATGGTCTGCTCGTTGTCGGTCAGTGCCTTGGCCAGCGGAGCGAAGCGGGCCTTCAGTGCGGCGTCTTCATCCTGCGCGGCCAGGGCCTGGGCCCAGTACAGCGCGATGTAGAAGTGGCTGCCGCGGTTGTCGATACCGCCCAGCTTGCGCGAGGGCGACTTGTCGTTGTCCAGGAACTGGCCGTTGGCTTCGTCAAGCGCCTTGGCCAGCACGCGGGCGGCGGCGTTGTCGTAGCGGTTGCCCAGGTGTTCCAGCGACGCGGCCAGAGCCAGGAATTCACCCAGCGAATCCCAGCGCAGGTAATCCTCTTCGACGAACTGCTGCACGTGCTTCGGGGCCGAACCACCGGCGCCGGTCTCGAACAGGCCGCCACCGGCCATCAGCGGCACGATCGACAGCATCTTGGCGCTGGTGCCCAGTTCCATGATCGGGAACAGGTCGGTGAGGTAGTCGCGCAGCACGTTGCCGGTCACCGAGATGGTGTCCTCACCCTTGCGGATGCGGTCCAGCGAGAAGGCGGTCGCCTCCACCGGCGGCAGGATGCGGATGTCCAGGCCGTTGGTGTCGTGGTCCTTCAGGTACTGCTCGACCTTGGCGATGACCTGCGCGTCGTGGGCGCGGCCGGCATCCAGCCAGAACACGGCCGGGGTGCTGCTCAGGCGGGCGCGTTCGACGGCCAGCTTGACCCAGTCCTGGATCGGCGCGTCCTTGGTCTGGCACATGCGCCAGATGTCACCGGCTTCCACGGCGTGCTCGAACACCACGGTGCCGGCCTCGTCGGTGACCTTGACCACGCCGTCGGCGGCGATCTGGAAGGTCTTGTCGTGCGAGCCGTACTCTTCAGCCTTCTGCGCCATCAGGCCGACGTTCGGCACCGAGCCCATGGTGGCCGGGTTGAAGGCACCGTTGGCCTTGCAGTCGTCGATGACGGCCTGGTACACGCCGGCGTAGCAGCGGTCGGGGATGACGGCCTTGGTGTCCTGTAGCTTGCCTTCGGCATTCCACATCTTGCCGGAGTCGCGGATCATCGCCGGCATCGAGGCGTCGACGATGACGTCGCTCGGCACGTGCAGGTTGGTGATGCCCTTGTCCGAGTTGACCATCGCCACGCCCGGACGCTGTGCGTACTCGGCGGCCAGGTCGGCTTCGATCGCGGCGCGGGTGGCTTCCGGCAGCGACGGCAGGCGTGCGGCCAGGTCACCGATGCCGTTGTTGGCATCGAAACCGGCCTGCTTCAGCACGTCGGCGTGCTTGGCCAGCACGTCCTTGTAGAACTCGTTGACGGCCACGCCGAACATGATCGGGTCGGAGACCTTCATCATGGTCGCCTTCAGGTGCAGCGAGAACAGCACGCCCTGGGCCTTGGCATCGGCGATCTGCTCACCGATGAAGGCCGCCAGTGCCTTGCGGCTCATCACCGCGGCATCGACGATCTCGCCGGCCTTGACCGCGGTCTTTTCCTTCAGCACGACAGCGCTGCCGTCCTTGCCATGGAAGGTGATCTTCAGCGAACCGGCATTGGCCAGGGTGGCCGACTTTTCGCTGCCGTAGAAATCGCCGGCGGCCATGTGCGCGACGTGCGACTTCGAATCCGACGCCCAGGCGCCCATGCGGTGCGGATGCTTGCGCGCGTAGTTCTTCACCGACAGCGGTGCACGGCGGTCGGAGTTGCCTTCGCGCAGCACCGGGTTCACTGCGCTGCCCTTGACCTTGTCATAGCGCGCCTTGTAGTCGCGCTGCTGGTCGTCGGCCGGGGTTTCCGGGTAAGCCGGCAGCGGGTAGCCCTGGTCCTGCAGTTCCTTGATGGCGGCCTTCAGCTGCGGCACCGAAGCGGAGATGTTCGGCAGCTTGATGATGTTGGCGTCAGGGGTCGTCGCCAGCTGGCCCAGCTCGGCCAGGTCGTCGCTGACCTTCTGCGCGTCGCTGAGCAGTTCCGGGAACTGCGACAGGATGCGGCCGGACAGCGAGATGTCACGGGTTTCCACCACGATGGCAGCGGTGGCGGTGTAGGCGTCGACGATCGGCAGCAGCGACTGGGTAGCCAGGAACGGTGCTTCGTCGGTCAGCGTGTAGAGGATCTTGGACATGGGGGACTTGGACTCTGTAGCAGTTCTCAGGGGAAGGCCGGCGCAGGCGCCGTGCCACGTGCAACCGTGTCACTTTCCCCGCCGCCGTGAGGGTGGGCGCGCGATGGGGAAACCCCTGCATTGTCGCGTTTTCAGCCGCGCGGGGCAAAGCCATGCCATACGCTGCGGTACTGCACCACGGCAACGCTGTGATCGAGCCGCGTGGTGTCGGATGCAACCATGTCGGCCACGCGCGCCAGTAGATCCACGCCATGCGTGGATGGAGCTTCTCCTGGAGCCACAAACAAAAAAGACGCAGCCTCGCGGCTGCGTCCATCGTGAGTCCAACCGGGAGAGAGTCGGCGGGACTTACTTGACCTCGAACTCCTGCGGCATTCCCGCCGCCTTGCCATCAACCATGACTTCTGCGCGGTACTTGCCCGCCGGCCAGCCATTGGCGTTCTTGAACGTGATGTTGGTCGTCTCGGCACCCGAGGCATTCAGCGTAGCGTTCTGCTCGCCGGCCACCTGGCCGTCCTGGAAGGTCAGCTTGGCACCTACGGTGACATTGTTTGCAGCAGCATCGGTGCGCACCGACACAATCACATCGTCCTTCGGCGCGAACAGCGCGGCCTGAGCCACCGACTTGTCAGCGGCAGCGGTCTTGCCCACGGTGACGGTCGATACGGCGACCGGAGCCGCTTCCGCCATCGGCGGCGGCGCGCCGGTCATCGGCGCCGGTGCCGGCTCAGCCGGGGTGGTCGCGGCCGGGGCGGCGTTGTTGTCGGCGGACTCTTCTTTCTTCTTGCAACCGACCAGGGCAACGCTGCCCAGCAGGGCGGCGATGAGGGCGGTCTGGAGCGGGCTGGTCTTGATCATTCGGGTATTCCTCCCAGGGATTATCGGACGGCCTTGGTGCGCCCGTGGGCGCGGGCCGGCTTATTTCGGCGGCAGCTTCAGGGTCTGGCCCGGGAAAATCTTGTCCGGGTCGTCGAGGACGTCGCGGTTGGCCTCGAAGATCTTCTTCCAGGCGTTGGCATCGCCCAGGTGAAGTTTGGCGATCTTCGACAGCGAATCGCCCTTCTGCACGGTGTACGTGCCGACGCTGACCACGTCGGCGGTGCTGTCCACCGATGACGTGACGCCGGAGAAGTCCGCCTTGGGTACCAGCTCGGCGGTGCTGTCGACGCTGGAAGTGACGCCGGAAAAATCGGCTTTCTTCTCGGTGCTCATCCACACACTCCCGTCTGCATGACTACGTGGATGGCACGGTGACATGGAGGTTGTTAAATGGGGATGGTGCAGATGTGAAGCCGCCCGGGTGGGCGGCTGAACAATCGGGGTGGCGGGTGCCCGCTGCGCTTGCCGGCCAGCGGCCGGCATTCCCCTTAACCGCCTGCGGCGGTCACTGGCGCAGCTCGCGGAAGGTCGCGGCCGGGCCGGCGATGCCGTGGCTGGCGCGCCAGGGATTGATGTCCAGGCCGCCGCGGCGGGTGTAGCGCGCCTCCACTTCCAGCCACAGCGGCTGGCAGCGCGCGGACACCTCGCTGAAGATGCGCTCCACGCACTGCTCGTGGAACTCGGCATGCTCGCGGTAGCTGACCAGATAGCGCAGCAGGCCGGCGCGGTCGATCTTCGGGCCACGGTAGCGGACGCTGACGGTGGCCCAGTCCGGCTGGCCGGTAACCGGGCAGTTGGATTTCAGCAGGGACGAGACCAGGGTCTCCTCCACCACCTCGCCGGCATCGGCAGCGAGGTAATCCGCCTGCGGCGGGCCGTAGCAGTCGATCCCCACGTCCAGGCCATCGATCGATTCGCCCAGCGGCGCCTCGACCAGCGGCGGCAAGCCGAACTGCACCTGCACCGGCGCACCCGCGCAGGCCGACAGATCGGCCACCAGGCGCTCGCGCAGCGCCTCGGCGCTGTCGATGCGGGCACTGTTGAGGGAGTTCAGGTACAGCTTGAACGACTTCGATTCGATCAGCCGCGGCGAGGTGCACGGCACCTGCACGGTGGCCACGGCCACCTGCGGCTTGCCGCGCGGGTCGAGCCAGCTCAGTTCGAACGCGTGCCAGCGGTCGTGGCCGACGAACGGCAGCGCGGCGTCATCGAGGCCGATCTCGGCGCGGGCGCTGATGCGGGGGATGGGAAACAGCAGGCCGGGATCGTACTGCGACGGGTAACTGACCTCGCGACCGAGGCTGGAGTCCTGGGGGGTGTTCATGCTGCTTATTGTATCGCGCGAAAAGCGGGCCTTCGGCCGGGTCGGCCAACGGCGGAGCCCCTCCGTGGTGGTGGTGGGCAGGATCTCGGGATTGGCCGGGGGGGGGTGGGGTGGGGGGGGGGTGTGCGCGTTCATGCGCGTCTTTGGGGGGGGGGCCCGGGCCTCTCGGGCCCCCCCCCCCACCCAACCCCCCCCCCCCCGGGCCACGGACAGTCTCCCGCGCCACCCCGGGAAAGATCAGGAAAATCAAAATCAAAAGCCGATCCTTCAGACGTTCATGACGCCTGCCGTGCCGACCAACGGTCGGCACCCACCAAAGCAGAAGGCCGTTCCGACAGATCGCGGAAGTCTGTCGAAGGCGGGGTGGGTCCGGTTGAGGGGGTGTGAGCGGCATGGATGCCGCGACCAAGCCCCCATGGACGGGTTTACGGCGTCCCCCTCAACCGGACCCACCCCGCCATCCCACGGATAGCCCGCTGTTGCTGTTGCTTCGGCCGTTGCCGTTGATTCTGCGGGTGCAGGGCTGCAAGCCCTGCCGGAATACCTCAGCCGGCGCCGTTCAAGTAATCCAGGCTCACCTGCATCAACGCCCGGAACCCGACATCCAGCGCCTTCTCATCCAGCAGGAACTTCGGCGAATGATTCGCCGGCGCCGTCGCCGGGTCGATGCCCACGCTGGTCGAACCGACGAAGAAGAACATGCCCGGCACTTCCTTCGCGTACAGCGAGAAATCCTCCGCGCCCATCTGCAGCGGCGGCTCGTACACGTTGTCCTTGCCCACCACCGCCTGCAGGCTCGGCAGCATCTTCGCGGTCAGCGCCGGGTCGTTCACCGTCGCCGGGTTGCCTTCCGACTCGTAGATGTCGGTCACCGCCTTGGCCCCGTGCGCGGCCGCGGTGTGCTCGGCTACGTTGCGCAGGTCGGCGAAGATCTGCTGACGCATGCCCTCGTCGAAGGTGCGGATGGTGCCGACCATCTCCACTTCGTCGGGGATGATGTTGTAGCGGATGCCACCGTTGATCGCGCCGAAAGTCAGCACCGCCGGCTGCTTGGACAGGTTGGTGCGGCGACTGACGATGGTCTGTGCGGTACCGATCAGGTCGGCGGTGGCCACGATCGGGTCCACGCCGTTCCACGGCGCCGAGCCATGGGTCTGGCGGCCGGTCACCTTGATGCCGAAACGATCCGACGCCGCCATCAGCGGGCCGCCACGCACCGCGATCTGGCCCGCCTGAACGCTGGAGAACACATGCAGGCCGAACACCGCCTCCGGCTTGAAGTCGGCAAACAGCCCTTCCTTCAGCATCAGCGCGGCACCGCCCTCTTCCGGCGGCGGTGCGCCCTCTTCGGAGGGCTGGAAGATCAGCATCACCTGGCCCGGCAGGTCCTTCTTCATCGCCACCAGCGCCTGCGCCACGCCGAGCAGGGTGGCGGTGTGCGCATCGTGGCCGCAGGCATGCATCACGCCCACGGTCTGCCCGCGGTACTGCGCGGTGGCCTTGGACGCAAACGGCAGGCCGGTCTGCTCGGTCACCGGCAACGCATCCATGTCCGCGCGCAGGGCGATCTTCGGGCCCGGCTTGCCGCCTTCGATGATCGCCACCACGCCGTGGTGGGCAATGCCGGTCTTCGGCTTCAGGCCCATCGCGCGCAGGCGCTTGGCGACCTCGGCCGAGGTACGCTCCTCCCGGTTGGACAGTTCCGGATGCGCGTGGAAGTCACGCCGCCACTCCACGACCTGGGCCTGCAGGCGCTGCGCGGCGGCGGTCACCTCCGGGCGCTCGCCCTGCTGGGCGTGGGCAAGGGCCGGCAGGGCCAGCAGCAGGGCGGACAGCAGCAGGGAACGGCGCATCGGGGGGTCTCCACGGAAGGGGTCTGCACCTGAATGTAGGCCAACACCGCCCCCACGGGAACCTCCTCCGCCGCGCCCGGTCTTAGCGCCCGTCCCATACGTCATGCAGGAAACGTAGCGGGCCGCAGGTATGCTTTGCGCATTGCCACCCGGGGTCCGCCCCGTCCAGCCCTCTTGGAGTCCTTGAATGTCACGTGTTTGGAAGATCGTGCTGCTGGTCGTGGCAGTGCTGGTGCTGGCGGTGGTGGGCGTACGCGTCCTCGGTGGCGGCAAGGACAAGGCCGGTGGCCAGGCCGCAGGCGCGCGCCAGGGCGGTGAGGATCCCGATGCCGGCCCGGTGCCGGTGACCGTGGTCGATGCGACGCGCCAGGACGTGCCGGTGTATGCCAGCGCGCTGGGCACGGTCACTGCGATGAACACCGTCACGGTCAGCCCGCAGGTCGGCGGCCAGCTGATGAGCATCAATTTTCGCGAGGGCCAGGAAGTGAAGCAGGGTGACCTGCTGGCACAGATCGACCCGCGCAGCGCCCAGGCCAGCTACGACCAGGCCGTGGCCGCCAAGCGCCAGAACGAAGCGCTGCTGGCCACCGCCCGTTCCAACTACCAGCGCTCCAACGCGCCGGAGTACCGCCAGTTCGTCGCCAAGACCGATCTGGATACACAGCGAAATCAAGTGGCACAGTACGAAAGCGCGGTGGCCGCCAACGAAGCCAGCGCGCGTGCCGCACAGGTACAGCTGCAGTACACCCGCATCACCGCGCCGATCTCGGGCATCGCCGGCATCCGCGCGGTCGACGCCGGCAACGTGGTCAGCGCCGGTACCGCGCTGGTCACCCTTACCCAGATCCATCCGATCCACGTGCTGTTCAACCTGCCCGAGCGCCAGCTCGGCGACGTACGCCAGGCGCAGAACGCCGGTGCCGTGCCGGTGGCAGCGCTGGACCGCGCCGACTCGCACGTGCTGTCCGGTGACGGCAAGCTGGACGTGGTCGACAACCTGATCAGCGCCGACAGCGGCACCTTCAAGGCCCGCGCGATCTTCGACAACACCGACAACGGCCTGTGGCCGGGCCAGTTCGTCAACGTGCGCATGCAGCTGCGCACGATCGGCGGCGGCGTGGTCATCCCCACCCAAGCGGTGCTGCGTGGCCCGGACGGCGAGTACGTCTATCTCGTGCAGGCCGACAACACGGTGAAGATGCAGACGGTCCGCAGCGGCGTGGAAGTGGGCGACAGCCAGGTGCAGATCGCCGAAGGCCTGAAGGGCGGCGAGCGCGTGGTCAGCGAAGGCCAGTTCCGCCTGAAGCCGGGCAGCAAGGTGACCGCGCTGAAGCCGGGTGAGACCCCGGCCGCGCCGACCGAGGCCGAACTGAAGGCCGCCGAACAGAAGAGTGGCGGCGGTGGCCGTCGTGGTGGTGGCCCGCGCTGAGCGCAGGCCACCCTTTCCTTTCGCGCCGGCCTCGCAGCCGGCGCTGCCATTGAAGCGCCAGCAAGGATCAGTCCGTGGGCTTTTCGACGATCTTCATCCGCCGTCCCATCGCTACCTCGCTGTTGATGGCGGGTCTGTTGCTGCTGGGCATCCTCGGTTACCGCAAGCTGCCGGTGTCGGCGCTGCCGGAAATCGATGCACCCAGCCTGGTGGTCACCACCCAGTACCCGGGTGCAAACGCGACCACCATGGCTTCGCTGGTGACCACGCCGCTGGAGCGCCAGTTCGGGCAGATCTCCGGGCTGGAACTGATGACCTCCGATTCCTCGGCCGGGTTGTCGACGATCATCCTGCAGTTCTCGATGGACCGCGACATCGACATCGCCGCGCAGGACGTGCAGGCGGCGATCCGCCAGGCCACCCTGCCCTCCTCGCTGCCGTACCAGCCGGTCTACAACCGGGTGAACCCGGCCGACGCGGCCATCGTCACACTGAAGCTGACCTCGGACACGCGTCCGCTGCGTGACGTCAACAACTACGCCGACTCGATCCTCGCCCAGCGCCTGTCGCAGGTGCAGGGCGTGGGCCTGGTGTCGATCGCCGGCAACGTGCGCCCGGCCGTGCGCATCCAGGTCAACCCGGCGCAGCTGTCGAACATGGGCCTGACCATGGAGGAGCTGCGCAGCGCGCTCACCCAGGCCAACGTCAATGCGCCCAAGGGTTCGTTGAACGGCAAGACCCAGTCCTACAGCATCGGTACCAACGACCAGCTGGCCAGCGCCGCCGAATACCGCGACACCATCATCAGCTACAAGAACGGCCGACCGGTGCGGTTGTCCGACGTGGCCGACGTGGTCGATGGCGTGGAGAACGACCAGCTTGCCGCCTGGGCCAACGGCAAGCCGGCCGTGCTGCTGGAAGTGCGCCGCCAGCCGGGCGCCAACATCGTGCAGACCGTCGAGCGCATCCGCGCGATCCTGCCGCAGCTGCAGGGCGTGCTGCCGGCCGACGTGCACCTGGAAGTCTTCAACGACCGCACCGAGACCATCCGCGCCTCGGTGCATGAAGTGCAGTTCACCCTGATCCTCACCATCGGCCTGGTGGTGGCGGTCATCTTCGTGTTCCTGCGGCGGTTCTGGGCCACCATCATTCCGTCGGTGGCGGTGCCTCTGTCACTGGCTGGCACCTTCGCGGTGATGGCCTTCGCCGGCATGTCGCTGGACAACCTCTCGCTGATGGCGCTGGTGGTGGCCACCGGCTTCGTGGTCGACGATGCAATCGTGATGATCGAGAACATCGTCCGCTACATCGAGCAGGGCAAGAGTGGCAAGGAGGCGGCCGAGATCGGTGCGCGCCAGATCGGCTTCACCGTGCTGTCGCTGACCGTGTCGCTGGTGGCGGTGTTCCTGCCGCTGCTGCTGATGCCCGGCGTCACCGGCCGCCTGTTCCATGAGTTCGCCTGGGTGCTGAGCATCGCGGTCGTGCTGTCGATGCTGATCTCGCTGACGCTGACCCCGATGATGTGCGCCTACCTGCTCAAGCCCGACGCCCTGCCCGAGGGCGAGGACGCGCATGAGCGCGCAGCGGCGGCCGGCAGGCAGAACCTGTGGACGCGCACCGTGGGCCTGTACGAGCGCAGCCTGGACTGGGTGCTGGACCACCAGCGCCTGACCCTGGCCGTGGCCGGCGGCGCCTTGGTGTTGACCGTGCTGCTGTACGTGCTGATTCCCAAGGGCCTGCTGCCCGAACAGGACACCGGCCTGATCACCGGCGTCGTCCAGGCCGACCAGAACATCGCCTTCCCGCAGATGGAGCAGCGCACCAGGCAGGTGGCCGAAGCGCTGCGCCAGGACCCGGACGTGACCGGCGTGTCGGCCTTCATCGGCGCCGGCAGCATGAACCCCACGCTCAACCAGGGCCAGCTGTCGATCGTGCTGAAGGAACGCGGCGAGCGTGACGGCCTGGATGAGATCCTGCCGCGCCTGCAGAAGGCCGTGGCCGGCATCCCCGGCGTGGCGCTGTACCTGAAGCCGGTGCAGGACGTGACGCTGGATACCCGCGTGGCCGCCACCGAGTACCAGTACTCGCTGTCCGACGTGGATTCGGCCACCGTGGCCACCCAGGCCACGCGCCTGACCGAGGCGCTGCGCAAACGCCCGGAACTGGCCGACGTCGACAACAACCTGTCCAACCAGGGCCGCGCCCTGGAGCTGAACATCGACCGCGACAAGGCCAGCGTGCTGGGCGTGCCGATGCAGACCATCGATGACACGCTCTACGATGCGTTCGGCCAGCGCCAGATCTCGACCATCTTCACCGAGCTCAACCAGTACCGCGTGGTGCTGGAAGTGGCACCGGAGTTCCGCACCAGCACCGCGCTGATGGAACAGCTGGCCGTGGCCTCCAACGGTGCCGGCGCACTGACCGGCACCAACGCCACCAGCTTCGGCCAGGTCACCTCGTCCAACTCGTCCACCGCCACCGGCATCGGCGCGCAGAACACCGGCATCACCGTCGGTGCAGGCAACATCATCCCGCTGTCGGCGCTGGCCGACAGCAAGGTCACCAGCGCGCCGCTGGTGGTCAGCCACCAGCAGCAGCTGCCGGCGGTGACGGTTTCCTTCAACATCGCCCCGGGCTATTCGCTGTCCGATGCGGTCAAGGCCATCGAAGAGACCAAGGACAGCCTGGACATGCCGGCCCACCTGCATGCCGAGTTCATCGGCAAGGCGGCCGAATTCACCGGCAGCCAGACCGACGTGGTGTGGCTGCTGCTGGCCTCGCTGGTGGTCATCTACATCGTGCTGGGCGTGCTGTACGAGAGCTACATCCACCCGATCACCATCATCTCGACCCTGCCGCCGGCCGGTGTCGGTGCGCTGCTGGCGCTGATGGTGTGCGGCCTGAGCCTGTCGGTGGACGGCATCGTCGGCATCGTGCTGCTCATCGGCATCGTCAAGAAGAACGGCATCATGATGGTGGACTTCGCCATCGAGGCGCGCCGTGCCGGTGCCAACGCGCATGAAGCGATCCGCCGCGCCTGCCTGCTGCGCTTCCGCCCGATCATGATGACCACCGCCGCGGCCATGCTCGGCGCGCTGCCGCTGGCGCTGGGCACCGGCATCGGTTCGGAGCTGCGCCGTCCGCTGGGCATCGCCATCGTCGGCGGCCTGCTGCTCTCGCAGCTGGTCACGCTGTACACCACGCCGGTGATCTACTTGTACATGGAACGCTTCTCGGAGTGGATGGCCCGCCGCCGCGAGCAGCGCGCCCTGCGCGACGGCACGCTGCAGGAGCCGCAGGCATGATCCACGCCCCGCTGCTGCGGGGGGCCGCACGATGAACCTGTCCGGCCCCTTCATCCGCCGCCCGATCGGCACCGCGCTGCTGGCCGTCGGCCTGTTCATGATCGGCGTGATCTGCTATCTGCGGCTGGGCGTGTCGGCACTGCCGAACATCGAGATCCCGGTGATCTTCGTGCATGCCAACCAGGCCGGCGCGGATGCGGCGACCATGGCGTCCACGGTGACCGCACCGCTGGAACGCCACCTCGGCCAGCTGCCGGGCATCGACCGCATGCGCTCGTCGAGCTCGGAAGGCAGCTCGCTGGTGTTCATGATCTTCCAGTCCGACCGCAACATCGATTCGGCCGCGCTGGACGTGCAGACCGCGATCAATTCGGCACAGGCCGACCTGCCCTCGGGGCTGGGTTCGCCGATGTACCAGAAGGCGAACCCGAACGACGACCCGGTCATCGCCATCGCCCTGACCTCGCAGACGCAGTCCGCCGACGAGCTGTACAACGTCGCCGACTCGCTGCTTGCCCAGCGCATCCGCCAGATCAGCGGCGTGGCCTCGGTGGACATCGCCGGTGCCTCGACGCCGGCCGTGCGCGTGGACGTCAACCTGCGCCAGATGAACGCCCTCGGCCTCACTGCCGATGACCTGCGCAATGCCGTGCGCGCGGCCAACGTGACCTCGCCCACCGGCTTCCTCAGCGATGGCAACACCACCACGGCGATCATCGCCAACGATTCGGTGGCTCGCGCCGCCGATTTCGCCGAGCTGGTGGTCAAGACCCAGGGCGATGGCCGGGTGATCCGCCTGAAGGACATCGCCAACGTCTACGACGGCCAGCAGGATGCCTACCAGGCCGCGTGGTTCAACCACAAACCGGCCGTGGTGATGTACGTGTTCACCCGCGCCGGCGCCAACATCGTCGAGACCGTCGACCGGGTGAAGGCGCAGATTCCCGGCCTGCGCGACTACCTGCAGCCCGGCACCACGATGACGCCGTACTTCGATCGTACGCCGACCATCCGTTCGTCGCTGCATGAGGTGCAGATCACCCTGCTGATCAGCCTGGCGATGGTGGTGCTGACGATGGCGCTGTTCCTGCGCCGGCTGGCGCCTACGCTTATCGCCGCGGTGACCGTGCCGCTGTCGCTGGCCGGCGCCGCGCTGGTGATGTACGCGCTGGGCTTCACCCTCAACAACCTGAGCCTGCTGGCGCTGGTGATCGCGATTGGTTTCGTGGTGGACGATGCCATCGTGGTGATCGAGAACATCATGCGCCACCTCGACGAAGGCATGCCGCGCATGCAGGCGGCCTTCACCGGTGCGCGCGAGATCGGCTTCACCATCGTCTCGATCACCGCCTCGCTGGTGGCGGTGTTCATTCCGCTGTTGTTCGCCAGCGGCATGATGGGCGCGTTCTTCCGCGAGTTCACCGTCACCCTGGTGGCGGCCATCGTGGTCTCGATGATCGTCTCGCTGACCCTGACCCCGGCGCTGTGCAGCCGCTTCCTCAGCGCGCATGACCACACCGCCGCACCGTCGCGCTTCGGCCGCTGGCTCGATGCCGGGCATGACCGCATGCTGCGCATCTACACGGTGTTCCTGGATTTCTCGCTGCGCCATGCGCTGCTGCTCTCGCTCACCCCGCTGATCCTGATCGGCGTCACCGTCTTCCTGTTCGGTGCGGTGAAGAAGGGCGCGTTCCCGCCGCAGGATACCGGCCTGATCTGGGGCCGCGCCAACTCCAGCGCCACGGTATCCTTCGAGGACATGGTGGCCCGCCAGCGCCGCATCACCGACATGCTGATGGCCGACCCGGCGGTGAAGACCGTTGGCGTGCGCCTGGGCAGCGGCCGCCAGGGCTCCAGCGCGCAGTTCAACGTAGAGCTGAAATCGCGCAAGGATGGCCGCCGCGAGACCACCGCGCATGCGCTGGCCCGCCTGAGTGCCAAGGCCGACCGCTACCCCGACCTGCAGCTGCGCCTGCGCGCCATCCAGGACCTGCCCAGCAACGACGGTGGCGGCAACAGCCAGGGCGCGCAGTACCGCATCTCGCTGCAGGGCAACGAC
The DNA here is from genome assembly GCF_056854535.1 of Stenotrophomonas sp. STEN054. Lineage (NCBI taxonomy): Bacteria > Pseudomonadati > Pseudomonadota > Gammaproteobacteria > Lysobacterales > Lysobacteraceae > Stenotrophomonas > Stenotrophomonas sp. STEN054. The sequence continues at coordinate 85,238 of NZ_JBXFWG010000004.1, forward strand.
CTGGCCGCGCTGCAGGAATGGCTGCCCAAGCTGCAGGCCGCGCTGAAGAAGAACCCGAAGCTGCGTGACGTCGGCACCGATGTCGACAACGCCGGCCTGCGCCAGAACATCGAGATCGACCGCGCCAAGGCCGCGCGCCTGGGCATCAGCGTGGGTGCCATCGACGGCGCGCTGTACGGGGCCTTCGGCCAGCGCCAGATCTCCACGATCTACTCGGACATCAACCAGTACAGCGTGGTGGTCAACGCGCTGCCGTCGCAGACCGCCACGCCGGCGGCACTGGACGAGGTGTACGTGAAGGCACGCAGCGGCGAAATGGTGCCGATCACCGCGGTGGCCCGCCAGGCCCCGGGGCTGGCGCCGTCGCAGATCACCCATGAAAACCAGTACACGACGATGGACCTGAGCTACAACCTCGCTCCCGGCGTCAGCGCCGGCGAGGCCAAGGCGATCATCGATTCGACGGTGGCAGGCATGCGCATGCCGGGCGACATCCGCCTGGCCGACGATGCGGGCTTCGGCTTCAGTTCCGACCCCAGTGACATGCTGATCCTGGTGATGGCGGCGATCCTGACCGTGTACCTGGTGCTGGGCATGCTGTACGAAAGCCTGATCCACCCGGTGACGATCCTGTCGACCCTGCCGGCCGCCGGCGTGGGCGCGCTGCTGGCGCTGTTCGGTACCAACACCGAACTGTCGGTCATCTCGATGATCGCGCTGGTGCTGCTGATCGGCATCGTCAAGAAGAACGCGATCATGATGATCGACTTCGCTCTGGTGGCGCAGCGCGAGCACGGCATGGCGCCGCGCGAGGCCGCGCGCGAGGCCAGCATCGTGCGCTTCCGCCCGATCATGATGACCACGATGGTGGCGATCCTGGCGGCGGTGCCGCTGGCGATCGGCCTCGGCGAGGGCTCGGAGCTGCGCCGTCCGCTGGGCATCGCGATGATCGGCGGCCTGCTGTTCTCGCAGAGCCTGACCCTGCTTAGCACCCCGGCGCTGTACGTGATCTTCTCGTGCCTGGCCGAACGCTGGCGGGCTCGCCGCGCACGCAGGCGCGAAGCGAAACTGCTGAAGCGCGCGCAGCGCGCGTGATGCGGAGGCGGCTTCGGTAGCGCCGGGCCATGCCCGGCGGTTCTGCTTCTCCGCCGCGCATGGCGCGGCGCTACCCGATTGCGTGGGTCCGCACATCGGCCCCCCATTTCACGCCCACACCGCAATAATGGGGGGCATCCCGCCCCCCGAGCCTGCATGTCCACCCGCGAATCCCGCTTCAGCCGCCTGTGGGCCCACGAAAAGGCCAGCTATGGCCTGCGTGTCTTCATCGCCCTGACCACCGCGCTGGGCGCGTGCTGGCACCTGGACGCGCTGCCGGCGCTGCCCGGCGTGTTCCTCGGCATCATCGCCAGCGCCATCGCCGAGACCGATGACAACTGGTGGGGCCGGACCAAGGCGGTGCTGCTGTCGCTGCTGTGCTTCTGCATCGCCGCCGCCTCGGTCATCTGGCTGTTCCCGCTGCCGTGGGTGTTCATCGGCGCACTGGCACTGTCCACGTTCTGCCTGACCCTGCTGGGTGCGCTGGGCGAGCGTTACGCGTCCATCGCCCAGGCCACGGTGACCCTGGCCATTTACACCATGATCGGCCTGGAGCAGCACGGCGGCGCCGGCGACCTGACCCGCGCCGTGGAAGCGGCCAGCCACCTGCTGATCGGCGCGGTCTGGTACGGCCTGCTGTCGATCCTGTGGACGGCACTGTTCGCCAACCGCCCGGTGCGCGAACGGGTGGCCCGCCTGTATGTGGAACTGGGCCGCTACCTGCAGCTGAAGGCCACCCTGTTCGAGCCGGTGCGCGAAGCCGACCTGCAGCGCCGCCAGCTGGACCTGGCCGAACAGAACCGGCGCGTGGTCGGCGCGTTGAACGAAGCCAAGGCCGCGATCCTCGCCCGCTTCGGCCGCTCCGGCCGGCCGGGCGTCAATTCCGGCCTGTACCTGCGCCTGTACTACATGGCGCAGGATTTCCACGAACGCGCCAGCTCCTCGCACTATCCCTACGGCGCGCTGGTCGATGCGTTCTTCCACAGCGACGTGCTGTACCGCTGCCAGCGCCTGCTCGACCTGCAGGGCCAGGCATGCGCGCGCCTGGGCGAGGCGATCCGCCTGCGCCGTCCGTTCGTGTATGGCGAAAGCAACCAGCAGGCCGGCCGTGACCTGGCCGATGCGCTGGCCTACCTGCGCGACCAGCAGCGCCCGCAGTGGCAGCGCCTGCTCGGCTCGCTCGACCTGCTGGTGCACAACCTGCGCAGCATCGAGCGCCGCCTGCTCGATGCCGAGCGTTCCGAGGCCAGCCTGGACAACGTCGATACCCGCCTGCGCGACAGCAACCCGCATACCCTGCGCGAAATGGGCGTGCGCATCCGCCAGCAGCTCACGCCGGGCTCGGTGCTGTTCCGCCACGGCCTGCGCATGGCGGTGGCGCTGGTCGCCGGCTTCCTCGCCATCCGCCTGTTCGACGCGCAGCACGGCTCGTGGGTGCTGCTGACCATCGTTTTCGTGTGCCGGCCCAACTTCGGTGCCACCCGCCAGCGCCTGGCCCAGCGCGTGGTCGGCACCCTCGCCGGCCTGGTGCTGACCTGGGCGCTGCTGCAGCTGTTCCCGCGCCTGCACGTGCAGCTGCTGATCGCCCTGCTGTCGGCGCTGCTGTTCTTCTACAACCGCACCGACCGCTACCTGGTGGCCTCGGCGGCGATCACGGTGATGGCGCTGACCTGCTTCAACCTGATCGGCGATGGCTTCGTGCTGATCGTGCCGCGCATGGTCGACACGGTACTGGGCTGTGCCATCGCCGCGGCCGCCGCGTTCCTGATCCTGCCCGACTGGCAGGGCCGGCAGCTGCACCTGGTGCTGGCCCGCGTGCTGGATACCGCCTCGCGCTACCTCGATTCGGTGCTGGGCCAGTACCGCAGCGGCATGCGCGACGACCTCGCTTACCGCATCGCCCGCCGCGACATGCACAACGCCGACGCGGCGCTGTCCACGGCGCTGTCGAACATGCTGCGCGAGCCCGGCCACGTACGCCGCAACCTCGATGCCGGCTTCCACTTCCTGGCCCTGTCCAACACGTTGCTTGGCCATCTGTCGGCGCTGGGCGCGCACCGCGACCAGGTGGACAGCTACGCGGGCGACCCGCTGGCCCTGGCCGCCGGTGAACGCGTGCGCAAGGCCCTGCAGCAGTTGGCCACCGCCCTGACCGCGCGGCAGCCGGTGAGCGAGGAAGACAACGATGCCGACCGCGCGGTGGCCGCCGAGCTGGAACAGATTGAAGAAGCGATGCCGCCGAAGCTGCAGCTGATCCGCACGCAGATGGCGCTGGTGCTGCGGCTGCTGCCGAAGGTGCGTGCGGCGGCGAACCAGGCGGTGGCGACGTTGACCTGATGGGGCGTGCGGAGCAACGGTCCGCACCGGCCGCATCCCTGCCTGACAGGCAGGAATGCTAGGCTGCGCCGGTCAAGGAGATTCCATGTCCGGTCACAGCCAGTTCGCCCTGCTCCGCCAGCGCCGCTTCCTGCCGTTTTTCATCGTGCAGGCGCTGGGCGCCTTCAACGACAACGTGTACCGGCAGGCCATCATCGGCCTGTTGTTCTACCTGGGCGTATCGGACGAGCAGCGCTCGCTGTACACCACGCTGGCGCCGGCCATCTTCATCCTGCCGTATTTCCTGTTCTCGGCCCTGGCCGGGCAGATCGCCGACAAACTGGAAAAATCGCGCCTGATCGTGATCACCACCACCATGGAGATCGTGATCATGTCACTGGCGGCCATCGGCTTCATCACCGAGAACCTGCCCTTCCTGCTGGTGGCGCTGTTCTGTACCGGCATGCAGTCGACCCTGTTCGGGCCGGTCAAGTACTCGGTGCTGCCCTCGGTGCTGAAGCCGGAGGAACTGACCGGCGGCAACGGCCTGGTCGAAATGGGCACCTCGATCTCGATCCTGTCCGGCATGATCATTGGCGGTTCGGTGTTCCTGCTGGCTGGCAGCCACGGCCCGGTCGTGGCGGCAACGGCGGTCATCGCGCTGGCGATCTGCGGCAACCTCGCCGCGCGGATGATCCCGCGCGTCGATGCCGGCGATCCGGACCTGAAGATCAACTGGAACCCGCTGCCCGAGTCGCTGGTGGTGCTGCGCATGGCGCGGCAGCAGAAGGCGGTGCGCAACGCCATCCTCGGCGTGTCCTGGTTCTGGTTCGTCGGCACCGTGCTGACCTCGCAGCTGCCCAACTACGCGCTGGTCAACCTCGGCGGCGAGCCCAAGCTGTACCTGTTCGCGCTGGCGCTGTTCTCCGTCGGCACCGGCGTCGGCTCGCTGCTGTGCGAGAAGCTGTCGGCGCGTACGGTGGAAATCGGCCTGGTGCCGCTGGGCGCTTTCGGCATGACCGCCTTCCTGCTGGACCTGTACTTCGCCCGCACCGGCGAGGCAACCGTGCAGAACCTGGGCGTGCTGGCCTTCCTGCAGCAGCCGGGCAGCGTGCGCATCGTTATTGACCTGATCGGCATCGGCCTGTTCACCGGCGTGTTCGTGGTGCCGCTGTTCGCGCTGATCCAGAGCCGCACGCCGAAGGCACAGATGTCGCGTGTGTTCGCCGCGCTGAACATCCAGAACTCCGGCTTCATCGTCGCTGCAGCACTGCTGTCGCTGGCCGCGCACCAGTTGCTGCACTGGTCCATCCCGCAGCAGTTCCTGGCCTTGGCCATCGCCAATGCCATCGTGGCGATCTACATCTTCACCATCGTCCCCGAATTCCTGATGCGCTTCCTCAGCTGGGTGATGGTGCGCACGCTGTACCGCCTGCGCCCGCACGGCATCGAAGCCAACGTGCCCGACGAAGGCGCCGCGCTGCTGGTCTGCAACCACGTCAGCTACATGGATGCACTGATCCTGTCGGCGACGATCCCGCGCCCGGTGCGTTTCGTCATGTACTACAGGATCTTCAACATCCCGGTACTGAGCTGGATCTTCCGCACCGCCAAGGCCATTCCCATTGCCGGCGCGCGCGAAGATCCCGCGCTGATGCAGCGCGCGTTCGATGAGATCGATGCAGCGTTGGCCGAAGGCGAACTGGTCTGCATCTTCCCCGAAGGTGCGCTGACCAGGGACGGCACGATGGCGCCGTTCAAATCCGGCGTTGAGAAGATCCTGGAACGGCGCCCGGTGCCGGTGGTGCCGATGGCGCTGCGTGGCATGTGGTCGAGCATGTGGAGCCGGCGCGACACGCGCCTGGGTCGCATGCGTGTGCCGCGGCGTTTCCGCGCCACGGTGCAGGTGGTGGCCGCCTCGCCCGTGGACGGCCACAGCACCGACGCCGCGACCCTGGAAGGCCAGGTGCGCGCCCTGCGTGGCGACCACGCGTGAGCCTGGCGGCGCTGAACTGCACGGCGACCGGGCGGGCTGGCATGCGCCGCCAACCCAGGCGCGGCGGGCATGTAAACGCATACATACGGCGTCGCTTGCGGTAGATTACGCAGCCAAAGGGGTGAGGTCAGGTCTGCACACTGCAGCCCAACCGCCAAGGAATGGAGTCTTGCTTTGAATCAACCACCATCACTCAGCCGCCCGGTCTACATCCCCAACCATCTGGTCTGGGCGATTCTGACGACGCTGTTCTGCTGCCTGCCGCTGGGCGTGGTGTCGATCGTGTATGCCTCCCAGGTCGACGGTCTGCGCGCCGCCGATGATCTGCCGGGGGCCTACGCGGCATCGCGCAAGGCGGGCTGGTGGGCGGTGGCTTCGGCTGTCGCCCTGCCGGTCCTGTTCCTGTTGTGGCTTGGGCTGTTCGGCGGTCTCGCCGTGCTGGGCTCCCTTTCCGAACATTGATTCACCACTACCACCACCACCCAACGAGGCATTCGCACCATGAATACCACCACCCCCTACATCCCGAACAATCTGGTCTGGGCCATCCTGTCCACCCTGCTCTGCTGCCTGCCGGTCGGCATCGTGTCGATCGTCTACGCCGCACAGGTCAACGGCAAGCTGGCCGCCGGTGACGTCGCCGGTGCCCAGGAATCGTCGGACAAGGCCAAGAAGTGGGCGATCTGGTCGGCCATTGCCTGGCTGATCATGGTCGTTCTGTATGTGCTGTTCTTCGTTGTCATGGGCGGCATTGGCGCCATGAGCAACAGCGGCTACTGATGCAGCGCATGGGATCCGGCGCAATGCCGGATCCCGCCCCCGCATGTCGATCGCCCCCGTTCAATCACGCCTGGCCCGCTGGGCGCCGCTGCTGGCCGCGTCCGCACTGGCTGCCGGTGCTGCCGTGGTCCTGCGCCACGTCAACCCGTACGTCGCCGGCAACCCGTTGCCGAGCTGTCCGCTGTACGCGCTGACCGGCTTTTACTGCCCCGGCTGCGGCAGCACGCGCTGCCTGTATTCGCTGGTCCACTTTGACCTGCCCGGCGCGATGGCGATGAACCCACTGCTGGTCATCGCACTCCCCCTTCTGTTCATGATGCTGCTGCACATCGCCGGCGTGCGCCCCAAGGTGCTCGACCCGCTCATGCGCGTGCTGGCCAATCCAATATTCTGGCTGTGGCTGCTGCCGGGGTATGCGTTGCTGCGCAACCTGCCGTGGGCGCCGTTCAACGCGCTGGCACCGGTGTAGGTGGAGTCGACTGTCAGTCGCCTGCCCTGCGCTTGGCCGGTTGAACCGGCCGGAAGACCCGGGGTCGGATCCCTCTGCGCAGCAAAGGGCTCTGACCCCATCCACGCAGAAGGCATCCACGCATGGCGTGGATCTACTGACGTCATGCACGAAACGCATCCACGCATGGCGTGGATCTACGTCACCCAGCCGGCAATCACCAGCAGCGCAAGCACTGCCAACCACAACAGCAGCATCCGCCATACCAGGCTCATCGCGTCGCGCAGGTCGGGCAGCCGCTGCCACACAGGCAGCAGGCCGGCGTCGGTGTAGTCATGCGCCTCTTCGCGCAGCTCGGCATTCACGCTGGCCCGCGCCACTGCGCCAAGAAAGCCGATGCCTGCGGCCAGGCGCTCGCCATGGGCCTGGCGCCACGCCTTCCACGCCGTATCAAAGTTGCCGACCAGGGCCATCGAGAACGCCATCAGCTGCGCCACCGGCCATTCGATCCACGCCAGCAGGCGCTGCGCCAGCGCCAGCGGCTCCACCGGTACCCGCGCGCGCATCGGGCTCTCCGCCATCAGCGCCAGCAGGCGATAGCCGAGGGCACCGACCGGGCCCAGCAGCAGGAACCAGAACAGCACCGCGAACCAGCGCCGCAGTGCGTTGAGGACGGTCGCCTCGACCAGCGAGGGCACGTCCTCGCGCAGGCTGCCACCGGCGGCCTGCAGGTGGCGCACCGCGGCCTGGCGGCTGGCCGCATCATCGGCGTCGATGATCGCTTCGATATCGCGGTCCAGGTCGCGCGGCCCCCAGCACCAGGCCAGTACCGCCACGCCCAGCAGCAGGGCGGGCAGGCCAAACAACACCCCGCGCAGCAGCCAGGCCAGCAGGGCCATCAGCAGCAGCGGCGGCACGATCGCCAGCGCCACCCCGGCCGCTCCCTGCCATGCCCGTCCGCCATGCTTGTCCAACCAGCCCAGCCAGCGCCGGAAGCCGTCGAAACGGCGCAGCGAGGCGGCAGCGGCCGGGGCAACGTGGCCCAGGGCCAGCGCCACCAGCACGGCGACCAGGGTGGTGAACATGGCAGGTCTCCCGACAAACAAGCGTTCTGCGCCGCTACCTTACCTGTCGAAGCGGCGCGTTCAGCGGTGAACCCGACTGTAACCCGGCGCGTGTTCAGGTGGCGGCAATGCTGCCAGCGGCGCGCCCCGGTACAGCCCTGGCAATCAGCCCTGCTGCTGCCGGTACCAGTGTTCGATCAGGCCGCGCGAGATCGAGATCGGCGGCGACAGGCGGATGCCTTCACCATCGTCTTCGACATCACGCGCCAGCGCCGCCCCCACCTCCTCGGCGGTGAACCAGCGTGCATCTTCCAGCTCGCCATCGACGGTCGGCACGTCGTCCTGCGCCTGCGCGCGGAAACCCACCATCAACGCGCCGGGGAACGGCCACGGCTGCGAGCCCAGGTACTGGCAGGACTTCACCCGCACCTTGCTCTCCTCATGCACCTCGCGCGCGACGGTCTGCTCGAAGGTCTCGCCGGGTTCGACGAAGCCGGCCAGCACCGAATAGCGGCGCGGCGCCCAGTTGGACTGCCGGCCCAGCAGCAGGCGGCCCTGGTTTTCCACGGCCACGATCACCGCCGGGTCGACGCGCGGGTAGTGCTCGGTGGCGCACTGCGCGCAGCGGCCGACGAAGCCGCCGCGCGCGAAGGTCACCGCGCCGCCGCACACGCCGCAGAAGCGGGTGCGCGAATGCCAGTAGGACATGCCACGGGCATAGCTGAAGGCGGTGGCGTCGGCCACGCTCCACAGCAGTGCCGCCTGGCGCAGGTCGAGCCGGCGCGGTGCGTTCTGGGTGACGTTGGCTGCTTCGACCGAGAACCAGGCCTGGCCTGCGCGCAGGCCGAGGAAGATGGCCGAACCGGGGCCACCGCCGATGTCGGCGCCGGTCAGCGCGACCGGCTGGTCGTCCTCACCGGTGAAGGCGGTGCCGTCCTGGTCCAGGACAAGAATGCGCGCATCCGGCCACAGGCGTGCCAGGGCATCGGCATCATCGCGCAGGGCATCGGCGCGCTCGAGCGGCTCTGCCACGAAGGCGAAACCGGAAAGCGGCGAAGGAGTATTGGGCATCCGACAAGCCTGCCGCCAATTGTCGCAGGTGGCAAGGTCGAGGATGTGCGCAATCAGTCGGCGTTGCGCACAACGGTGGCGCAGGGCATCGGCCCCGCGCCCGGCATTACATGCTGAAGCTGCTGCCGCAGCCGCAGGTGGTCTTCGCGTTCGGGTTGCGGATCACGAACTGCGCACCGGTCAGGCTCTCGGTGTAATCCACCTCGGCGCCCATCAGGTACTGCAGGCTGAGCGGGTCGACCAGCAGGGTGACCCCGCTGGTCTGCACCGCCAGGTCGTCCTCGGCGCGGTTCTCGTCGAACTCGAACCCGTACTGGAACCCGGAACAGCCACCGCCTTCGATGTACACGCGCAAAGACAGGTCGGGGTTGCCCTCGTCCTGGATCAGTTCCTTCACCTTGGCTGCGGCCGATTCGGTGAAATTCAGCGGCCGCTCCAGCGACTGGTAGTCGGGAGCGGCGGCCGGCGTGGCGCCGGGCAGGGAAACTAGGGTGCTCATGGCCTCAGCATGGGGGCGCCGGGGACGGCTTTCAAGCCATCGCCTCGGCCAGCTTGCGGCGCGCGGCGGTGCCGCCCTTGCCCTCAGCCGCTTCGCCCTTGCCTTCCGGCGCCGGCAGGGCCGCAACCGGGCTGCTGGCGTGGATCAGGCGTCCATTCAGCTGGGCGCCCGCATTCATTTCCACCACCTGGTAATGGACGTTGCCGTTCACCCGCGCGCTCGGGGACAGCTCCACCTTTTCGGTGGCGTGAACGTCACCGTCCAGACGGCCGCTGATGACCACCACATGGGCGCGGATCTCGCCCTCGATGACGCCATGCTCGGCCAGGGTCAGGGTTGCGCCGCTGGCGCCTTCCTGGGCGATCACCTTGCCATGGATGCGGCCTTCCACATACAGGCCACCACTGAATTCCACATCACCGCGGATCACCACCTGGTTGCCGATCAGGGCATCCACCACCAACTGGCCATCACGGCTGGATTTGCTGTTTCCGAACATCTGCCTACTCCCCTTTGCTGGCCGGTGCGCCGGCCTGTTTCCAGTCGAATACCTGCGTGGTGCCCCCTGCACCACTCCCCAGTGTCACCCTCACCCGTTGCGGAGTGAAGTCCGTCGGCAGCATCACACTGCCGGTGAGCTGCTGGAAGTACCGGAACGAGTAATCCTGTCCCGGCACCTTGCTGCGCTGGTGCAGCTCATCCCAGCTGATCGTGGCCAGCTTGCCGTTCTTCACGCCTTCCACGGTGAAGCGCATCTGCCCTTGGCTGATGGCCCCGCGGTTGAGGTTCTGGGTCAGCACCACGGCGTACTGCCAGGTGCCGGCCGATTCGGCGCTGAACTCGATCGAATGGGTGTTCAGGCCCTTGCGCTGGCTGGTCGAGCCGACCAAGCGCTCATAGAAGGCCACGTCGGCGCGCAGGCCGGCAATCTCTTCATCGCGCTCGGCCAGGGAGGACTGCACCTCGGTGTTGGCGGCGCGGCTGATGCGGTCGGAGGCTTCCAGCGTGGCCTGCTTCTGGCGCAGCTCGGTCAACTGCGTCTGCAGGATATCGGCGCGCTTCTCAGCGGCCTGCAGGCGCTGCCCCTGGGCATCGCGCGGCGCGCCCAGCCAGCAGCCGCCCAGCACCGCCAGCACCAGGCTGAGCAGCCAGATGCCGCCGATGACCAGCAGGCGGCGACGGTCGCGCGGCGGCGGCTTCGCACCGGGCAGCCGGACCTGTACGCGCATGGGGGGGCGGTTGTTCATGGGTAGTCTCCGTGGACTCGCAATGGCGACACCAGCACGGCCCGTGTAGCAAACGACGGGTTAGTGTATGACAGGAACGGGGGCTTTCCCCGGTGCCGGCCGCCAGCGGCCGGTGGTGTTCAGCCACGTCATCGTCGATAGTGTGGCACCCCGCACAGTTCCGTCGCCGGAGCCCCCGCCATGACCGAAGCCCACCTGTTCGTGATCGGCATCCTGCTGGCCTGGCTGGCCGGCATCCGCGTCTACCTCACCGTGTTCGGCGTTGGCCTGGCCGGCCTGCTCGGCTGGGTCGACCTGCCCCCGGCCCTGCAGGCCACCGAATCGTGGTGGGTGCTGGGCACCTCGGCCGCGCTGGCCATTGCCGAATTCTTCGCCGACAAGATCCCCGGCGTCGATTCCATCTGGGATCTCATCCATACCCTGGCACGGGTACCGGCCGGCGCCTTCCTGGCCGCCGCCACGCTCTCGCCTGATGGCCAGCTGGGCACCGGCACCCTGCTGGCCGGCGCCGGCGTCGCCCTGGCCAGCCACGGCCTGAAGGCCGGCACCCGCGCCCTGCTCAATACCTCGCCGGAACCGGCCAGCAACTGGGTCGCCTCGGTCGCCGAGGACACCGTGGTGGTTGGCGGCCTGGCGCTGGCACTGGCCCATCCCTGGATCGCCCTGGTCGTGGTGCTGGCCTGCAGCCTGGCCGGCGCCCTGATGGTGTGGCTCGTCTGGCGCACCTTGTGGAAGGGCGTGCGATGGCTTGCACGCGCTGGCGGTACGGCCGCGCCAGGCCAGCCGCGCACCGGTTGAATGCCGGGCTTGGCGCATAATGGCGGCGAACACGAGGAGCTGTGATGTCCGCAAATGAATCCCCCGCGAGCGCACGCCCCGGACGCGCTGAAACCCCACCGGCCGATCATTGGCAGCGCTGGGCAGACACCTCGCCCGCCGCTGCGCCCACGCTTGTCGCGGTCTCCTCCGCACCGGCCGATGCGGTCGGCCTGGGCACGCCGCCGCCGCTGCCCTCCGCGCCGATGGACGCAGGCAACGGCAACGATGCACCCGCTGCCTCCGACGCGCCGTACCGCGTGCTGATCGTCGAAGACGACCGTGCCCAGGCCCTGTTCGCGCAGAGCGTGCTGCACGGTGCCGGCATGCAGGCCGAGGTGCTCTCCGATGCCGATGGCGTGCAGCAGGCCATGCGCGAACTGCGCCCCGACCTGATCCTGATGGACCTGCACCTGCCGGGCCTGGATGGCATGCGCCTGACCGCGATGATCCGCCAGCAGCCGGGCATGCAGCTGCTGCCGATCGTCTTCCTCAGCGGCGACCCGGACCCGGAGCGCCAGTTCGAAGTGCTCGACAGCGGCGCCGATGATTACCTGAGCAAGCCGATCCGCCCGCGCCACCTGATCGCGGCCGTGGCCAACCGCATCCGCCGCGCCCGCGCGCAGGCCGCCACCCTGCCCGGCGCCAGCGGCGCACCGGCCACCAGCAACCCGGAAACCGGCCTGCCGACCCGCCACCACGTGCTGCAGCAGCTCAGTACGGCGCTGGAGCAGCGCGACCGTGGCGGCGTGTTCTTCGTGGAGATCTCCAGTGCGCTGGGCCTGCGCGAGCGCTATGGCTATGCCGCCTTCGAGCGGCTGATGGTGCAGGCCGGCCAGCGCCTGGCCGAAGCCGGCCACCCGCACCTGCTGGCACGCCTGAACGACAACAGCTTCCTGCTGCTGGCCCGCGGTGCCGACGAGGAAAGCCTGGAGGGCATCGCCGCCGCACTGCGCGAGCAGCTGTCCGCGCGTGCCTTCGTCATCCGCGACGATGAATCGGTGCACCTGCGCGGCGTGGTCGGCTATGCACCGCTGTCGCCGGGCTTCGAGGATGCCAACAGCGCGCTGGAAGCCATCGAACGCACCACCCTGCAGGCCCGCCTGCTGACCGCCGGCGTCGCCGGCCACGTGCATCGCCAGGCGGTGACCGAGCAGGAACACCTGGCCCTGCTGGAAGGCCAGCTGGAACTGGCCTACCAGCCGATCGTGGCCGTGGCAGGTGGCGATACCGCACAGTACCAGCTGCTGCTGCGCCTGCGTCAGGCCGATGGCACCGTGCTCACCGCCGGCCAGGTCATTCCGGCCGCCGAAGCCGCGGGCCGCATCGCCGATCTGGACCAGCAGGTGCTGGAACACGCGATGGGCCTGCTCGATCTGTACCGCCACGCGACCCAGCCGCTGAACCTGTTCGTGTCGCAGTCGCTGCGCACGCTGCAGCGCGATGCGTTCGCCGACTGGCTGCTGGAATCGCTGCAGCAGCGCGACCTGCCCGGCACTGCACTGGTGATCGACGTGCGCCTGCCCGACGCGCTCATCCACACCGTGCCGCTGCAGCAGTTCTGCCAGCGCATGACCAGTGCCGGCGTGCGCTTCTGCCTGAGCCAGTTCGAGCCGGGCAGCGAAGCCGATGCCCTGCTCACCCAGCTGCCGCTGTCGTTCGTGCGCATGGCCGCGCGCTTCTCCAGCAGCCACTCCAATCCGGGCACCCGCGAGGAACTGCGTCGGGCGATCGATCGCGCGCATGCCGCAGGCCTGCAGATCATCGGCCAGCAGATCGAGGATCCGCAGGCAGCGGCGGCGATGTGGGTCGGCGGCGTGGACTACATCCAGGGCAACATGGTGCAGTCGGCGGGCAGCGACCTGAACTTCGACTTCCACAACGCGGTGCTCTGAGTGCCGCTGACGGTCGCGCTGCTGGCAGCTCTGGTGCTGGCCACCGGCGTGGCGCTGGCGCTTGGCCTGCGCCTGCGCCAACGCGGCCAGGCGCTGGCGGCCCTGCAGCGGGAACGCACCGTGCTGACCAGCGAGCGCGACCAGCTGCGCCGTACCACCGAGCGCCAGGGCCAGCTGGAACAGCAGCTGCTGCAGGCCAAGCAGGCCGCCGAGGCGGCCGCGCTGGCCAAGGGCGAGTTCCTGGCCACCATGAGCCACGAGATCCGCACGCCGCTCAACGGCATCCTGCCGATGCTGGAGCTGGTCGCACGCGGGCCGCTGGGCGAGGACCAGCGGCAGATGCTGGCCACCGCATCGGTCAGCTCGCAGCAGCTGCTGCGCATCGTCGATGACATCCTCGATTACTCGCGCCTGGAAGCGCAGGCCCTGGAACTGGAGATCACCAGCTTCAACCTGCGCGAGCTGCTGGACGGCGTGGTGCAGCTGCTGCAGCGTGCCGCCGAATCGAAGGGCCTGGTGATCGGCCTGCAGCTGGACCCGGCCGTGCGCCTGCCGGTGCGTGGCGACCCGGTGCGCCTGCGCCAGGTACTGACCAACCTGCTGGCCAATGCGATCAAGTTCACTGCGCGCGGCCAGGTGCAGCTGCGCGTGCAGCGCCTGGGCGAAGGCCCGGCCCAGCACCAGCTGCGGTTTGAAGTGGTCGACACCGGCATCGGCATTGACGCCACCCTGCAGTCACGGCTGTTCCAGTCCTTCAGCCAGGCCGATGCATCGACCACCCGCCTTTACGGCGGCACCGGCCTGGGCTTGGCCATCTGCAAGCGCATCATCGACCTGATGCACGGCCAGATCGGCGTGCAGTCCAGGCCCGGCCAGGGCGCCACGTTCTGGTTCGAGATTCCACTGCTGAAGATCCCCGGCGACCTGCCGGCGCTGGCACGCGCGCCGTCGCCGCTGCTGCTGCACAGTGCCGATGTGGCGCTGCAGGCGCGCGTGGAGCGCATCGCCGCCCACCACGGCCTGCCGGTGCAGGTGCTGGCCGAGCGCGATGTCCTGCTGGAGCGCCTGCGCGCTGCCGCACGCCCGGGCCAGCCGAGCCCGGCGTGGCTGCTGGTGGACGCCCGCCAGCGCCGTGGCGGCGAAGCGACGCTGCTGCGTACGCTGGCCGAGCGCGGTGCGGACGACACGCTGCAGGTGCTGTGGCTGCAGGACGAGCCCGCCCCCGCACAGGCCCGCCAGCAGCAGCTGTCGGCCAGTTTCAACGACGCGCACCTGCATGCCGTGCTGGCCGCGCCCACCGCCCGCGTGCGACCGGCGGCCCTGCTGGCCACCGCCGAGTGCGACCAGGCACCGGCCACGCTGCCGCCATTGGATCTGCGCGTGCTGCTGGTGGAGGACAACGCGGTCAACCGCATGGTGGCCGAACAGCTGCTGCGGGTCTTCCAGTGCGACGTGCGCAATGCCGCAGACGGCGAGCAGGCCCTGCTGGCGCTGCGCCAGGGCGGCATCGACGTGGTGCTGATGGATTGCCAGATGCCGGTACTGGATGGCTATGCCGCCACCCGCCAGTGGCGCAGCGAGGAAGCGGCTCAGGGCCGCGCGCGGCTGCCGATCATCGCCATGACCGCCAACGCCATGGCCGGCGACCGCGAGCGCTGCCTGCAGGCCGGCATGGATGATTACCTGTCCAAGCCGATCAGCCGCGAAACCCTGCATGCGCTGCTGCAGCGCTGGGGCCAAGCGCCTGCGCTTGTGGAGTCGAGCCATGCTCGACTGGAAGCTGGCTCGACGCCGCCTCCCGCGCCCGACGCGGACACGCCGCCGCAGCCGGTGCTAGACCGCAGCGTGCTCGAGGAACTGCAGGAGGTGATCGGCCCGGCCGCACTGCAGATCGTCGCCGTGTTCCTCGAGGATGCCCCAGCACTCGTGCAGGCCCTGCAGCAGGCAGCACAGGCCAACGACATCGAGCGCCTGCAGGCGCTGTCGCACACCCTCAAATCATCCAGCGCCAATGTCGGCGCACTGTCACTGTCGGCCGTGGCCCGGCGCATCGAGCACGAAGCCCGTGCGGGCAGCCTGCAGCGCCCCGCGGTGGCGGTGGCGCTGCTGGTGGCCGAGTTCGCCCGCGCACGCGTGGCGCTGACCGGCTACCTGGCCCAGGAGCGGTAGCGTCGAGCTTGCTCGACTACGTTCTTGTAGAGTCGAGCCATGCTCGACTGCTGTGGGAAAGGCAGTTGAGCAAGCTCGACTCTACCCGCGTCGCTGGATCAGTCTTCCAGCTTGCTCAGCAGGTACTTCGGCTCGCCGATGCGCTCGACCAGATCCAGCTGGGTTTCAAGCCAGTCGATATGCTCTTCCTCGGCATCGAGGATGCTGGTGAACAAGGAACGGCTCACGTAGTCGCCCACCGAGTCGGCATGCGCCACGGCGTTGCGCAGCACCGCCACGGCGTCCTGCTCCAGCGAGAGGTCACACTGCAGCATCTCCGGCGGGTTCTCGCCGATGCGCAGCTTGCCCAGCGCCTGGAAGTTCGGCAGGCCTTCGAGGAACAGGATGCGATCGGACAGCGCGTCGGCGCGCTTCATCGCATGGATCGATTCCTTGTACTCGTACTCGGCCAGTTCCTTGATGCCCCAGTTCTTGAACATCTTGGCGTGCAGGAAGTACTGGTTGATCGCGGTCAGCTCGTTGAAGAGGACCTTGTTGAGGAATTCGATGACCTTGGCGTCGCCCTTCATGGGAATGCTCCTGCACGCTGAAAACGCAGGCACTGTATCGCTTTGACGGCGCGCGTGAAGGAACGCGAATCGTGCGCATTGGCCTGTGCGCCAGCGGCGGAACGTCAGCGGCGGAACGTCAGCAGCGCGGCGTGAAAGCGCCGCGGGGTACGGGTCAGGCAGCCTGCAGGCCGAGAACGGGCAGTGGCAGGTCGTGGGTGGCCAGCGCCTTGGCCAGCAGATCGCCAGCCATGTCCAGGCAGGAACCGCAGGTGGCGCCGCAGCCGGTACGCATGGTCAGCTCGCCCACCGTGGTGACGCCATGGCTGGCGGCCTCGCGGATCTGGTGGTCGGTGACTCCGTTGCAGATGCAGACGTACACAGGCAGGAACCGGGCTGACAGGCCAGAAGCGGCCTGGTGCTCATTCCAATGGAAACGAGAATGGTTGTCAATCATAGAGCTGAACCATTCTCACCACCGTTCATCCGCTCAGCTCGATGGCCCGTCACCCTGCGCCTTGCGAGGCCAGTAACCCTTGGCCCGCGGACGCTTCCGCGGGCGATCGTGGCCTGCGGTATTGCCCGGCATCCAGGCCTCGGCCGCGGTCTTGGGCATGGCGGTCACGCCCTGCCCGGCCACGCCGCGCGCCAGAGGCGCCAGGTGGCGCAACGCACGCGCATAGACCCCACGCTTGAACATCACCACATGCTCGACCGGGTACCAGAAGTCAACCCAGCGCCAGTTGTCGAACTCGGGCGAGTCGGTATGGTCCAGCTGCACATGCGATTCATCGCCGGTGAGGCGCAGCAGGAACCAGACCTGCTTCTGGCCGATGCAGACCTGCCGCTCGTTACGGCGGATGGCCCGGGCCGGCAGCTTGTAACGCAGCCAGCCCGGTGTCGCCCCCAGCACTTCTACGTGCTCGGGCAGCAGGCCGGTCTCTTCCTGCAATTCACGATACATGGCCTCGACCGGAGTCTCGTCGGTGTTCATGCCACCCTGCGGGAACTGCCAGCCATCCCGGCGCACGCGTCGTGCCCAGAACACCTGCCCGTCCTGCCGCATCAGCACGATGCCGACGTTCGGTCGATAGCCGTCCGGATCGATCACGATGCGGACTCCTAAGAAAATCTACTGTGCGGGACTATCCCATGCCGTCTGTCGGCCCACAAGCTCGGCACAAAAGTGTTGACAGGCCCGATACACATGAGCAGAATAGCGGGCTCACCAAGGCTATGTAGCTCAGCCGGTTAGAGCACAGCACTCATAATGCTGGGGTCGGTGGTTCGAGTCCACCCATAGCCACCACACTGAAAATCAAGTTGTTTTTCAGCGTGAAAAGTGAGAAAATAGTTCCACGTTACATTGCCCCTTAGCCAAGCGGTAAGGCACCTGACTCTGACTCAGGCATCGGTGGTTCGAATCCATCAGGGGCAGCCAAATTAAAAAAGAAAAGGCCCGATCGAAAGATCGGGCCTTTTCTTTTTTAATTTGGTCGCGCATTCCACCTTGGCCCCGCGCCCGTCGGCGCGCGCCCTTGAACATCAAGGGGGCTCCTCTGCAGAAAGACCACCACCACGGGTAGTGCCGGCCGCTGGCCAGCAACCTGGTCACGCACTCCACCCTTGGCACCCGACCTCCAGGCCACCATTGCGCTTCTGGAGAAAAGCCCCCTTCTTGTTGAAGGGGGCGCGCCAACGGCGCGGGGACAAGGTGAAATGCCTGTCCGCAAGCCCGTAACGCAAAAAGCCCGGCCAAAGGCCGGGCTTTTTGTAGTTCTGGGCGCAGTGGATCAGCGCTTGGAGAACTGGGTGGCGCGGCGGGCCTTGTGCAGACCGACCTTCTTACGCTCGACTTCACGGGCGTCACGGGTCATGAAGCCGGCCTTGCGCAGCTCGGACTTCAGGGTCTCGTCGTACTCGACCAGAGCACGGGCGATGCCCAGACGGATAGCACCGGCCTGGCCGGTGGTGCCGCCGCCAGCGGCGGTGACCAGGATGTCGAAGCTTTCGGTGTTCTTGGTCAGCTCGAGCGGCTGGCGCACGATCATGCGCGCGGTCTCACGACCGAAGAACTCGTCCAGCGGACGACCATTGACGGTGATGTTGCCCGAACCCTTGCGCAGGAACACGCGAGCGGTGGAGGACTTGCGGCGGCCAGTGCCGTAGTTTTGAGTGATAGCCATGATTAGATATCCAGAACCTGCGGCTGCTGTGCGGCGTGCGGATGCTCAGTGCCGGCGTAGACCTTGAGCTTGCGGTACATCTGGCGACCCAGCGGGCCCTTCGGCAGCATGCCCTTGACGGCGGTCTCAATGACGCGCTCCGGGTGACGCTCCAGCGCCTGAGCCAGGGACTCGGTCTTCAGGTTGCCGATGTAACCGGTGAAACGGTGATACATCTTGTCCTGCAGCTTCTTGCCGGTGACGACAATCTTTTCTGCATTGATGACGACCAGATAGTCGCCAGTATCAACGTGGGGGGTGTAGACCGGCTTGTGCTTGCCACGCAGACGGCGGGCCAGCTCGGTGGCGAGACGGCCCAGGGTCTTGCCCTCGGCGTCGACGAGGTACCAGTCGCGCTGGACGGTCTCGTTCTTGGCAGTGAAAGTGCTCATGAAGAACTCTAGGTTAGGTCGGGCTCATTGCGGCGAAAGGCTCGCCGGAACTCTGCCGCGCGTTGTGAAAAGGTGAAACGTAAGAGGCGGGATTGTACTCACCCCGGAGGCCGGGTGCAAGCCAGACCCTGTACCGGGTTGGCAGGGGGCCAGGGCCGGGCGAGAATCGGGGGTCCCCCGCCCCACCCATGCCGCCATGACCGTGCTCCGCCAGACCACCCCGCTGGACCACCTGCTGACCGAGGCGCAGCGCGCCCTGGACACAGTGTTCGGCAATCCGCCGGCATCGCGCCCCTACCCGGCCGCCGGTACCGATGAGCCGGGCATGGACACGGCGCAGCGCCGCCACGCAGCCGGCCTGATGCGGATCAACCACGTCGGCGAGGTCTGCGCCCAGGGCCTGTACTTCGGCCAGGCCGCGGTCGCCCGCGACCCGTCCACCCGCGAGCACCTGCTGGAAGCGGCCCAGGAGGAGACCGACCACCTGGCCTGGTGCGCCACCCGGCTGGGCGAGCTGGACAGCCGCCCCAGCCTGTTCAACCCGCTCTGGTATGCCGGCAGCTACACCATCGGCACCCTGGCCGGTCTGCGCGGCGACGGCTGGAACCTGGGCTTCGTGGTCGAAACCGAGCGCCAGGTGGAAGCGCATCTGGACGAGCACCTGGTCGACCTGCCGTCGGGCGACCTGCGCAGCCGCGCGGTCATCCGGGTCATGAAGGAAGACGAGGCCCGCCACGCGGAGCACGCCGAACAGGCCGGCGCCCGCCGCCTGCCGTTCCCGATCCCGGGCGCGATGGCGCTGGCGTCGAAGGTGATGAAGCACATCGCTTACCGGCTGTAAGCCCGCCGGGCATGGCCCGGCGCTACCAGACGGTAGAGTCGAGCCTGCTCGACTGATCAGTTGGGCGAGACCAGCTTCAGGCCGATCACGCCTGCCACGATCAGGGCCACGCAGGCCAGGCGCGCCGGCGAGGCGCTGTCGTTGAACAGGAAGATGCCCAGCACCGCCACGCCCATGGCGCCGATACCGGTCCAGATGGCGTAGGCCGTGCCGACCGGGATGGACTTCATCGCCTGGCTCATCAGGAACAGGCTGATCAGCGCCGCCACTACGGTGGCGACGGTGGGCAGCGGCTTGCTGAAGCCTTCGGAGTACTTCATTCCGAGCGCGAAGGCGATTTCGAACAGGCCGGCCAGCAGCAGGTAGATCCAGGGCATGAGTGGGGGCTCCTCACCTTGTTGAAGAAAAACAAAACGGCCCGGTGTTTTCACACCGGGCCGTGGGTCGGTACATCACCGTGGAACTGGAAACTGCGCAAAAAGCGCGTTCCACGGGGCGGGTCGTCCCGCCTGGGTGGCGATGCCGAGGGCATCGCACACGGGTCTTACTCGGACAGGTTGCGGCCGTGGAACAGCTCTTCGATCTCGCGCTTGAGCAGCGCTTCGATCTTCATGCGTTCCTTGAACGACAGGTTCTTGGCCTTTTCCTCGAACAGGTACTGGTCCAGGTCGAAGTCCTTCAGGTGCATCTTCGTGTGGAAGATGTTTTCCTGGTAGACGTTGACGTCGAACATCTCGTAACGCGACTTGATGTTCTTGGCCAGGAAGTTCTGGATCGAGTTGATCTTGTGATCGATGTAGTGCTTCTTGCCCTTCACATCGCGAGTGAAGCCACGGACGCGGTAGTCCATGATCACGATGTCCGATTCCAGGCTCTCGATCAGGTAGTTCAGGGCCTTCAGTGGCGAAATGACGCCACAGGTGGCCACGTCGATGTCAGCGCGGAACGTCGCGATACCTTCCTGCGGATGGGTCTCCGGGTAGGTGTGGACAGTGATGTGGCTCTTGTCCATGTGCGCGACCACGGCATCGGAGATCAGCTCCTTGCCGGCCTGCTTCTTGTCGATCACCGGCTCTTCGGAGATCAGGATCGTCACCGAGGCACCCTGCGGATCGTAGTCCTGGCGGGCCACGTTCAGGATGTTCGCACCGATGATCTCGGCGACATCGGTCAAGATTTGAGTCAGCCTGTCGGCGTTGTACTCTTCATCGATGTATTCAATGTAACGCTGACGCTCCTCTTCGGTGCGCGCGTAACACACGTCATAGATGTTGAAGCTCAGCGCCTTGGTGAGGTTGTTGAAACCCTGCAGCCTCAGGCGAGGCAACGGCTTGACCACGGCGGTCGATTCCTGTGTAAGAAGGGAAAGAGTGAATTATGGGGCAAAGTGTCCCCGGGGGGAACGTGAAGAGCTCACGACTCTGGCACACTATTTGCCCTTAACAGGAGCGCTGGTTAAGCTCCGCCATCGATCCTGTGAATCCGTTCATGCGCAGAGGGAGCGCCCCTATCGTGTCAACCGTGCGCCTAGCTAGCAGCCCATTGGCCTTGGACATCGCCACAATCGACCGCTTCCTGGCTCACAGCCACAGGCGGCGGTACCCCACCCGGACTGACGTCTTCCGCCCTGGAGACCCGGCGGGGACCCTGTATTACGTCATCAGCGGCTCGGTTTCGATCATGGCCGAGGAAGATGACGACCGTGAGCTGGTGCTGGGCTATTTCGGCGCAGGCGAGTTCGTCGGTGAGATGGGCCTGTTCGTGGAGTCGGACCGCCGCGAGGTCATCCTGCGCACGCGCACCGCCTGTGAACTGGCCGAAATCAGCTACGAGCGCCTGCACCAGCTGTTCCTGGGCCCGCTCTCGGCCGACGCCCCGCGCCTGCTGTACGCGTTGGGCCAGCAGATCTCCAAGCGCCTGCTCGACACCAGCCGCAAGGCCAGCCGCCTGGCGTTCCTGGACGTGACCGACCGCATCGTGCGCACCCTGCACGATCTGGCCCAGGAGCCGGAATCGATGAGCCACCCGCAGGGCAGCCAGCTGCGCGTCTCGCGCCAGGAACTGGCACGCCTGGTCGGCTGCTCACGTGAAATGGCCGGCCGCGTGCTGAAGAAGCTGCAGACCGACGGCCTGCTGCATGCCCGCGGCAAGACCGTGGTGCTGTACGGCACGCGTTGATCGATGCGTGTCCGCCGGCATCGCCCGGCGGCTCCGCGGACGTGCGACCTGCCATCGCACGCCCCGCACACGCGCATCCGCTAGGCTCGGTGCATGGAACTGAGCAGCGAATTCTGGTGGTTCATCCTCATCGGCCTCGGCGCACAGCTGGTCGACGGCGCGCTGGGCATGGCCTTCGGCCTGGTGTCATCGTCGGTGATGCTGGCGATGGGCATCCCGCCGGCGCAGGCGAGTGCGGCCATCCACACCGCGGAAGTGTTCACCACCGGCGCCTCGGGTGTGTCGCATCTGGTCGCCGGCAATGTCGATAAACGCCTGTTCTTCCGCCTCGCCATTCCCGGCGCGGTGGGCGGTGCGGTGGGCGCCTACGGGCTGACCCAGCTGCCGGGCGAGGTCATACGCCCGCTCATCTATCTCTACCTGCTGGTGCTGGCCATCATCATCCTGGCCCGCGCCGCCGGTCGGCTGATGCCCAAGGGCGAGGTCAAGCGGGTGCCCGTGCTGGGCTTCGTCGCCGGCTTCCTCGATGCCAGCGGCGGCGGTGGCTGGGGCCCGGTGGCGACCTCCACCCTGCTCGCCCGCGGCGGCCCGGCACGCACCACCATCGGCACGGTGAACGCGTCCGAGTTCGTGGTCACGCTGACGGTATCAGCCACCTTCCTGATGTCGATGGGCCTGCATCACCTGCAGATCGTGGCTGGCCTGCTGATCGGCGGCATGATGGCCGCACCGGTGGCGGCGCTGCTGGTGAAGCGGCTGAAGGAGCGCTGGGTGCTGGTGGCGGTGGGCGTGCTGGTGCTGGCCATCAGCCTGTTCCAGATCGGCCATGCGCTGAGCGGGTACCTGGCGCGCTGAGCGTTTCACGTTCGCAGGGCATGGCCCGACGCTACCCCTCGCCGCATCGGTAGCGCCGGGCCATGCCCGGCGGATCCGTCATCGTGCGATGGGGTCAGAGCCCCTTCGGGGATCTGACCCCGTGCTACGACTTCTCGCCGCCGCGGTCAACGCAACCCCAGTTGAGGATGCGGGTGCCGGCCGGCAGCACGCTGCGGAAGAACGCGACCTTGCCCGGCTTCGGGTTCACCACCACCGGGGCCTTTGCCGCCAGCAGCAGCGGCAGGTCGGCGGTGCTGTCGGAATAGGCGATGTCGATCTGC
The DNA here is from genome assembly GCF_056854535.1 of Stenotrophomonas sp. STEN054. Taxonomy (NCBI): domain Bacteria; kingdom Pseudomonadati; phylum Pseudomonadota; class Gammaproteobacteria; order Lysobacterales; family Lysobacteraceae; genus Stenotrophomonas; species Stenotrophomonas sp. STEN054. The sequence continues at coordinate 107,975 of NZ_JBXFWG010000004.1, forward strand.
CCATAGCCGCGCTCGCGCAGCATGCGCATCTTTTCTTCGTTGTGGCAGTGACGGGTCGGACCGACCCCGCCCAGGCGCGGGCCGACCTCGGTGCCGATCACCGGCACGTCCTGGTGGGCCACGAAGCCGAGGATGGCGCGCGCCAGCTCCGGCGGTGCGCCGGTGGCGACCACCACGCGGTCGCCCTTGGCCCGGTGCGCGGCGAACACCTCCAGCGCCTGCGGCAGCAGCTTGGCGCGCATCTGCGCCTCGTTGCGCAGCACGTAGGCATCGATGACCTTGTTGAAGTCACGCGCGCGGTGCAGGCCGAAGCTGCCGATCCACACATAGACCGAAATACCGGCACGCCGGGTCGGCAGCATCGCCACCATCGGCCCGGCAATCGGCGTCACCAGCAGCGCGGCCAGCATGCGCAGGGGATTGCGCTTGATCAGCGAGGCGAACAGGTGGGTGCCCGAATCGCCGTCGTAGAGGGTGTGGTCGAAGTCGAAGACCACCAGCGGCGCATCCTCGCGCGGCGTTGGATAGTGCGTTGTCATGCCGCGAAGAATAGCTGACGCAGGCCCTCGCCCGGCTCTTCCACGCGCATGAAGGCCTCGCCGACCAGGAAGGCATGGATGCCAGCGTCGCGCATCAGGGCCACGTCCTGCGGGCCGAGGATGCCGCTTTCGGTCACCAGCAGGCGGTCGCGCGGCACGGCGTTCTGCATGTCCAGCGTGGTCTGCAGCGAGACCTCGAAGGTGCGCAGATTGCGGTTGTTGATGCCGATCATCGGCGCCGGCACCTGCAGCGCGCGCTCCAGTTCGTCGATGTCATGCACTTCCACCAGCACGTCCATGCCCAGCGACAGGGCCAGTTCGGACAGGGTGGCCAGCTGGGTGTCGTCCAGCGCGGCGACGATCAGCAGGATGCAGTCAGCGCCCAGCACGCGCGCCTCGTACACCTGGTAGGCGTCGATCACGAAGTCCTTGCGCAGCACCGGCAGCGTGCAGGCCTCGCGGGCCTGCTGCAGGTAGGCGTCGGCGCCCTGGAAGAAATCGACGTCGGTCAGCACCGACAGGCAGCTGGCGCCGCCGAACTCGTAGCTGACGGCGATGTCGGCCGGGCGGAAGTCCGGGCGGATGACGCCCTTGGACGGGCTGGCCTTCTTCACCTCGGCGATGACCGCCGGGTCGCCGTTGGCCACGGACGCCTGCAGGGCGCGCACGAAGCCACGGACCGGCGGGGCACTGACCAGGGCGGCCTGCAGCGCCTCCAGCGGGCGCTGGGCGCGGCGCTGGGCCACTTCTTCGGCCTTGCGGGCCAGGATCGTCTGCAGGATGTCGCTCATCGTCGTCGGTTCAATGCGGGGGCGGTGAGGACGGCCATTATCGGCCATCGGATGGGTCAGGCTGAACCGCGCGCTCAGGCAACCAGCGCGCGGGTGGTATCAACGTACTGCTGCAGGCGCTGGCGGGCGCTGCCGTTGGCGATGGCGGCGCGGGCGCGGGCCAGGCCGTCGCCGATGTCGCTGGCCACGCCGGCCACGTACAGGGCCGCGCCGGCGTTCAGGGCGACGATGTCCAGCGCCGGGCCCGGGGTGTTGTCCAGCACCGCGCGCAGCATCTGGATGGACTGCTCCGGGCTGTCCACGCGCAGGTTGCGGCTGGCCGACATGGCGATGCCGAAGTCTTCCGGGTGGATCTCGTACTCGCGCACCTTGCCGTCGCGCAGCTCGCCCACCAGGGTGCCGGCACCCAGCGAGATCTCATCCATGTTGTCGCGGCCCCAGACCACCATGGCGCGCTCGGTGCCCAGTTCGCGCAGCACGCGCGCCTGGATGCCCACCAGATCGGGATGGAACACGCCCATCAGCACCGACGGTGCGCTGGCCGGGTTGGTCAGCGGGCCGAGGATGTTGAAGATGGTGCGCACGCCCATCTCGCGGCGGACCGGCGCGACGACCTTCATCGACGGATGATGGATCGGCGCGAACATGAAGCCGATGCCGGTCTGTTCGATCGCGGCGGCCACCTGCGCCGGCTGCAGCTCGATGGCCGCGCCCAGCGCTTCCACTGCATCGGCACTGCCGGACTTGGACGACACGCTGCGGTTGCCATGCTTGGCCACGCGCGCACCGGCGGCGGCGGCGACGAACATCGCGCAGGTGGAGATGTTGAAGGTGTGCGAGCCATCGCCACCGGTGCCGACGATGTCGACCAGGTGGGTGGTATCGGCCACAGGGACCGCCAGCGCGAACTCGCGCATGACCGTGGCCGCCGCGGCGATCTCGTCGATGGTCTCCTTCTTCACCCGCAGGCCGGTGAGGATGGCGGCGGTCATCATCGGCGAAACGTCGCCGCGCATGATCTGCCGCATCAGGTCGACCATTTCGTCGAAGAAGATTTCGCGGTGCTCGATGGTGCGTTGCAGGGCTTCCTGGGGGGAGAAGCTCATGGGAATGCTCCTTGGATCAGGCCGCCGGGCGCTGCAGGAAATTGCGCAGCAGCGCGTGGCCGTGTTCGGTGAGGATGGATTCGGGGTGGAACTGCACGCCTTCCACCGGGAACTGGCGATGGCGCAGGCCCATGATCTCTTCGATCGAGCCGTCCTCGTTCTCGGTCCAGGCGGTCACTTCCAGCGCGTCGGGCAGGCTGTGCTTGTCCACCACCAGCGAGTGGTAGCGGGTGGCCTGGTAACGGTCCGGCAGGCCGGCGAACACGCCCTTGCCTTCATGGCGGATGGGCGAGGTCTTGCCGTGCATGATGTTGCCGGCGCGGATGACCGTGCCGCCGTAGACCTGGCCGATGCCCTGGTGGCCCAGGCAGACGCCGAGGATGGGCGTGGTCGGGCCGAGGCGCTGGATCAGCTCCAGCGACACGCCCGCTTCGTTGGGCGTGCACGGGCCGGGCGAGATGACGATGCGCTCGGGTTTCTGCGCGGCGATCTCGTCCACGCTCATCGCATCGTTGCGCACCACCTTGACCTCGGCGCCCAGCGTCTGCAGGTACTGCACGAGGTTGTAGGTGAAGCTGTCGTAGTTGTCGATCATCCACAACATGGTCAGGTTCCGTCGCTTATCAGGAAAATGGCGTACACGTTTTCGGTGTAGGTGATGGGGCCGGCTTCGATGGATTCGCGCGTACCAGGCGCTGCGGCACTGCCGGTGACGGTGATATCGTTCGCGCGCGGTTCGGGAACATCGACCACGTCACTCTCACCGGACTGCGGCCACTGCCCGGCCTGAATGCCGTAGGCAAAGTTCGGTGCCACATCGGAGATGCTGTACAGGCCGCGCACCTGGGTTCCATAGGCCTTGGCCAGGCCCTGCGCGGAGTCGCGGGTCTGGGCCACCGCCTCACCCTTGAGCTCGCGGCGCAGCGCCACTTCACCCGAGTACGTCGGGGCCATGCTGCTGACCTGTACGTTCTCGTTGGCCTTCAGCGCGCCCAGCACGTCCTGCATCGCCTCCACGCTGGCGAAGCTGGCACGCAGCTGGCGCGACACGCGGGTGCCGATGAAGACCTGGCGGCCCTGCTCATAGCGCGTTGCTGGACCGATGCGCAGGTTGTCCGCACGCACGCTACCCTCCACCGCCTTGTTCTGCTTGAACAGCGCCAGCACGCGGGCAACATTGTCCTGCACGCGGCGGCGCGCGGCATCGGCATCCATGTCGGTCTCTTCAAGGCTCAAGTGCAGGCCAAACCGGTCGGGCATCACCGTGCGGGTGCCCTGCCCCTTCACCAGCAGATGCGGCTGCGAGGGAAGGGTGTTGGCCTGCGCCCATGCAGACGGGGCCATCGTGGCCAGCAGCGACGACCACAGCAATGCGCTCAGCAGCTTCATGCGGTACTCCTTGTCTTGAACGGGAACAGCGGATGGTGCTGCGGCGCAGGCCACGGCACGGGAAGGCTTACAGGCCCTTGGCGGCCTGGGCGACGGCGCGGAACAGCGCGCGGCCCTTGTTCATCGTCTCGTCCCATTCCTTGTCCGGGTCCGAGTCGTACACGATGCCGGCGCCGGCCTGCACGTAGAGGCGGCCATCCTTGATGACGGCGGTGCGGATGGCGATGGCGGTATCGGCATCGCCGTGCCAGCCGATGTAGCCGATGCTGCCGGCGTAGACATTGCGCTTGATCGGCTCCAGCTCGCGGATGACTTCCAGCGCGCGGATCTTCGGCGCGCCGCTGACCGTGCCGGCCGGGAACGTGGCGCGCAGCACGTCGGCGTAGCTCAGGCCCGGCTGCAGCTGCCCGGTCACTTCGCTGACGATGTGCATGACGTGGCTGTAGCGCTCGATCACGAACTGCTCGCCCACTTCCACGGTGCCGGCCTTCGACACGCGGCCGGCATCGTTGCGGCCGAGGTCGATCAGCATCAGGTGCTCGGCGCGTTCCTTGGGATCGGCCAGCAGCTCGGCTTCCAGTGCCTGGTCCAGCTCCGGCGTGGCGCCACGCGGGCGGGTGCCGGCGATCGGGCGCACGGTCACTTCACCGTCCTGAAGACGCACCAGGATTTCCGGCGAGGAACCGACCACCTGCAGGTCGCCGACATCGAGGAAATACATGTACGGCGACGGGTTCAGCGCACGCAGCGCGCGGTACACATCCACCGGGCGCGCCTTGAACGGCACGCTCAGGCGCTGGCTCAGCACCACCTGGAAGATGTCGCCGGCGCGGATGTACTCCTTGCTGCGCTGGACCGCATCGACGAAGCCTTCGCGGGTGAAGCCGGAAATGAAATCGGATTCGTCCAGCACGTCGCTGGTCAGCGGCGCAGGATAGCCCGCACCCGGCGCACGCAGCTTGGCGGTCAGCGCATCCAGGCGGGCCTGGGCCTGGTCGAACGCCCCCTCGACACGCGGGTCGGCATGCACGATCAGGTACAGCCGGCCCTTGAGGTTGTCGAACACGGCCAGTTCGTTGGAATCCAGCAGCAGGATGTCCGGCGTGCCCAGCTCGTCGCGGCCGGCCGGCGGGGCCAGGCGCGGCTCGATGTAGCCGATGCACTCGAAACCGAACCAGCCGACCAGGCCACCGGTGAAGCCCGGCAGGCCTTCCAGCTTCGGCACCGAGTGGGCGCTGCGCAGCGCCTCGACCTCGGCGAACGGGTCGGCCACTTCGCGGGTTTCCACCACCTGGCCGTCTTCACGCACGGTCAGGGTATGGCCGTGGAAGGCATACACGCGACGTGCCGGCAGGCCGATGATCGAGTAACGACCAAAGCGCTCGCCGCCTTCGACGGATTCAAACAGGTAGGTATTGGGGCCGTCGGCGAGCTTCAGATAGACCGAAAGCGGCGTGTCCAGGTCGGACAGCACTTCACGGACGACGGGAATATGGGTGTGGCCTTCAGCGGCCTGCTGCTGAAACTGAGCGAGCGAATTCAAGACGACTTTCCTTCCGGGACACAGCGTTATGGGGGCGGACGACGGCAACGGGCCACCATCGCCACCAACGGCGTGCGGAAGAAAGGGTATGCGGGGTCGTCAGGCTGGACACCCGATGACTGTAACGCAGCTTCGCCGGGAGGGAAACCCCGCCCTACTACCCCATGCGTCGCGCCTGCTCCTGCGACTCCTGCACCTGCTGCTGGGCCAGCCCGGCGTCCAAGGCGGCAGCGCGGCCAGCGTTGAGGGCGTCGACCTGGGCGGTGCTCACGGCCAGCGGCTGGGCCATGCCCTGGGCCACCTCGACATGGGCATGGCGGCGCTGCGGGGCGTTGAGGTCGGCGGTATCGACGGCAAAGGCGCGTGCGCGGTCGTCGCTGAGGACCACGTGGGAGATGGTCTCCAGCCCTTCACGCTTGGCCTGGGCCGCCAACGCGCCGGCCAGCTGGTCGCTCTGCAGGTCGGGCACCCGGTTGTGGACGCGGTCCAGAGCGTGGACGCCGGCCTGGGCGCCAAGGAACAGGGGGTTGCCGGCGTGGGCAGGATGATCGATGCCGATCGCCGGTTTCCGGGGCTCCGTGGTGCGGCCCGCCTGCCGGCCGTCAGCGGCAGGCGTGATGCTCGGCTGCTGCTCGATCAGCGTGCGCGCGGCGGCTTCCTGCTTGATCAGCGCGGCGTCCAGGCTGGGAATGACGGTCGGGTCCATGCCATGGCGGGCCGTCGCCTCGCTGAAAGCCGCGCCGATGCCGCGAACCACGCGTGCGGACTGGTCCAGGTTGTGCAGCTTCACGATGTCCTGCGGCAGATTGCCGGTCGGCACGTGCGTGGCAGCCGCTGTTCCGAGGCCCGCGGTTGCACCGCCCACGGTGGCCAGGGCAACCGGCGCCGTGGCCGTGATGCCTTTCACGTGGGACGCCATGAAGTCATAGCCGCGATCCACATGCGCGCCCGCCGTGGCAAACCCGTTCTGCAGCTTGCCCGCCACCCATTGCCCATCGTGGTTGATGGCGGCGGCCACGCGCTCGCCCGTCGCGCGGACGCCCGCGGCGTCGGCATGGGCCTGCGTTTTCGCGTCCTGGGCATGTTGCTCACCCTGGTCGCGAACGGTCTCGGCCTGCCTGGTCAGCTTGTCGGCCACCTTGTCCATGCCGATGTGGCCAGCCACCCAAGACAGTGCGGACAGGCCACCGGCACCGGCCTGCGAGTGCACCCGGTGTGCGGTGGCTTCGATGCTGCCGGTCAGTTCGCGCCCCGAGGCGATCACCGTGCTGGCCGCGCGCGTGCTTACCTGCAGGCTGGCCGAACCCATGTTCACTACCTGACCGATGGCCATGCCTTCGGTCTTCAGCACGCGCTCGGCGCCGTCGCCGGTTCTGTCCAGCACATGGGCAGTGGCAGCGCCGGCTTTTTCGACCTGCTCGCCTACCCGTCGGCCGATGTGCATGCCGGCGGCTGTGGAATGCAGCACAGTGGAGATGGGCCCGGCGAGTTCTGCGACCTGGCTGGGTGCGGCCGTGTGCGGGCGATCGATCAGCGCGCCCTGCGCATCGCGCGTCCTGGCCTCGAGCAGCAGCTCGAGGCGCCCAGCCGCAAGCGGAACATCGCGCAGCGCCTGCTGACCCGGTTGGGTCGCCAGTTGTTCGATGAACTGTGCTGCAGAGGTCTGCGCGCCCGGCGGCAGCATCTCGCGCAGCTTCTCGCCGACGACCTTCTGCATGACCGGGTCCTTCAGCACCATGCCCAGCTCGTTGGCCAGCAAGCCGTAGCCGCGGCGCTGCTGCTCGCTGAGCCGGTGCATGCCGTTCTGCACATCGTTCAGCACTTCACCGGTGGTCTGGTAGGTGTGCACCGTCTGCTGCGTATCGAAGGTCGGCAGGCCGTTGTCCTTGGCGTACCGCGACGGGGTTGCCGGATGCAGGCCAGCGGCGTTGAACGTGGTGGCGCGTGCGCCGGTGACGGCGGAAGCTGCGGAGGCCATGCCGCCGCCGAGAGAGTGGCCGGCTACTTCGAACCCGCCGGGGACGCGCGCGTTCATGGCGGCGGCAAGATCCATGGCGCGATCGTAGTAGTCGCTGCGCATGCCAATGCCCTGCTGGCCATTGTTGAGAAAATCCTCGCTCCCGGACTGGCGCCGTCCGGTCGGTGCAGACGGATCAACAATCTCGCCCGTAGAGCCCTTGTAGACAATTACCGGCTTGGCATCTTTGCCCAGAACGTGCCTGTCTGGCAGGTAGATTTCCGCCCGGAACCCCGAAAGCGCTGGCTCCAACAGCTCCTTGAGGTCAGCGTCGGAGATATCAAACCCAGCCTTGCGAAGTGCAGCGGGATCGCTGCTTGCGCGCGTCCATCCCGCAGGAGGGGTCCCTTCGCGCTTCGCAGACTGATACACATCGGCAGCCAGTCCCGACATTTCGCGCGCGTGGTACGTCTCTTGTAGACGATCCGCCTCACTTCCATTTCCACTATCGCGCAACTGCTGGACGAGCATGTTCTGCTCACGGACTACGCGGGCACGCGCCTCATTGTCCTGATCACTCATGGCAAACTCCATTGCACTTTGAAATGCCGCTTATTCTGCGGTAGCTATGGATTACCAGAACCCTTTGCTACTGTCACGCCACGAGCGGACCAAAAGGAAAAAAATGAACGTCATTCTTCACAATATGACGACAAGATTCCTCGCAAGCGCGGCGTGGATCACGCTTTTCCTTGTAACGGGATGCTCTGCGACTACAGCGTCATCTGCTCATGGCGCTGAGGGCTACTTCGAAGGCAAAGCTCTAAAGCTGGCGATTGCTGCCGAAAGCGGCGACTCCAATGCCATACGTCACATCGTCAAAGAGGAGGGCGTCGATCCAGACAAGACGTTTTCATCGCGCGACGAAATTCCTCTGATCGCGTGGCCTCTGCGAGCCCGCAGCACCGAGGGACTGAAAGCCCTTCTTGATGTCGGTGCAGACCCCAACGCCCGCAAGTCGAAGGAGATGAACGGGCAGTTGATCAACTTCGACAACGCAATGGTCTACGCGGCGAAGATGGACGACCCGCGCTATCTGGATCTTCTGCTTAAGCATGGCGGAAATCCCAATACGCGCAACGTCAACAATGAGACGCTTCTCTATCAGGCGTTCATCAGCGGAAATCAATGGAAGAATGTCCAGAAGCTGGTGAAAAACGGCGCAGATGTAAATGAATCCAATCGCCGCAGCTTGGGCGACGACACCGTCCTGAGCTGGTACACACGGAGAGGTGGGTTCGACTATGCCTACTGGCTGCTGGAGCACGGTGCAGATCCCACCATCTCCCAGCCTGTACAGGAAGGATCGGGCAAGACTGCCCGTCAGCTGATGGTCGAAGACATCTACTGGGAAATCACCACGCCCGACAACCTGCCGTGGCAGAAGAAGTGCCAGCAATGGTTGGCTGACCGCAACATCCCGCGGCCGCCTATGCCAGAGCACATCCGCAGGAAGCGCGAGGCCTTCAAGTTCCCGAGCAGGGAAGAAGACATTCCGCTTCTGTAAGGAGATCTGACATGGACTGTCATCCGCTTCGCCTCACCGCTTCATTCCTGCTCCTGGCCGCAGCGCTCGCTCTGCTGTCTGCGTGTTCACCCCAGTCGAAATATGGTGCTGACCGGTACTTCGAGGGCAATGCTCTCGCATTGGCAATTGCAAGCGAACTAGGGGAAAGCGGGGCGATCACACGACTGATGAAAGACGACGGTGTAGATCCCGACAGAATATTCGCACGTAATGCCGGAATCCCTCTGCTGGCGTGGCCGCTCCGCGCGCGAAATCTCGACGGATTACAGGCGCTGCTGGACAACGGTGCCGATCCGAACGCACGCGCCTACAAAACGGTTGACGGGCGGAGGCTTGGCTACAACAACGCCATGGTCTACGCAGCCAAGATGGACGACCCCCGGATCCTCGAACTTCTACTGAAGCACGGAGGCGACCCCAACACGCGCAACTCCGCCAACGAGACCCTCTTGTTTCAGGCGTTCGTTGCGGGCAATCAGTGGGAAAACGTCAAACTTGTGGTCGAGAACGGCGCTGACGTCAACGAGGAGAATCGAGGCAGTGCTGACACCGTCATCAGCTGGTATACGACTCGCGGAGCATTCGAGCATGCCTACTGGCTACTGGAGCATGGTGCTGATCCCACTGTAATGCTCACCTCCTCACCCGGCGAACCTGACCGCATGCTTGTTGCCGAACACATCTACTGGGGCATCACTACGCCCGACCTTCTTCCTTGGCAGAAGAAGTGCCAACAATGGCTGATGGCACGGAACATACCTCGCCCCGCCATGCCTAAAGGAATTCGGGACAAGCGTGAAGCATTTGGCTTCCCGACCAGGGAAGAAGACATCCCCCTGCTGTAGCCCGCGGCTCAACCGCCGGAAAGCAGCTCGCAATCTGCCGGCAGGTGCATGCGCACCCGCCCCGCCACGCAGTCGATGCGGAAGCGACGCGCTTCCACCGGCTCGCCGTCCAGGTTCAACGTCAGTGCCTCCGGTGCGTCGATCTGGAGCCACGGCAGCTGCGCACGGGTCGCCACGCGCTCCAATGCCGCCTCCTTGCCACCGGTCAGCATCTGGCCCAGGGTTGCGGCAACCTCGCCGTCCAGTTCGGGCACCACGGTGACGTCCAGCAGGCCGTCATCGATCAACGCCTGCGGGCATAGCTGCTGGCCGCCGCCGGCCTGGCGGCCGTTGCCGATGCCGAGGGCAATAAAGCCGCCCTCCCATTCGAAATCCGGGCCGGTCAGGCGCGCGGTGATCGGCTCAATGCGACCAAGCTTGGCGATGCCGGTGATGACGTAGGCCAGCCCGCCCAGCATCTTCTTCAGGCCCGCATCGGTTTCCACGGTCACCTGGGTACCAAAGCCGCCGCTGGCGAGGTTGGCGCACCACCAGCGCTTGCCATCGGCGTCCACGCGCAGCAGATCGACGGGTCGGGCCGGCGCCTGCGCGATCAGCGCGAACGCGTCTTCGGGATCCGTGGGAATGCCGGCCGACGTGGCGAAATCGTTGGCCGTGCCCATCGGCACCAGTGCCAGCGACGGCAGCGTGTCGGCCGGTTCTTCGCGATGGGCCAGGGTCTCGGCCACCGCACTGAGCGTGCCATCACCACCGGCGGCCACGATCACATCCACGCCTTGGTCGATGGCTTCGGCCACGTAGCGCTCGGCGTCGCCCTCTTCCCAGGTCACCCGCACTTCCAGCTGCACGCCCTGCCCGCGCCAATGGCCAACGGCGTCGCGCAGGTCGTCATTGCCAGCGGATTTACCGTTGAGTATCAGGCGCCAGCGCGGGGTGGTCATGCAGGTGCTTCCAGTGGGGGTGGCACAGGCTATCAATCGCGCGTTCGCGGCCGGTGAAAGGCAGCGCGAAAAGCATCCACGCGTGGCGTGGCTCTACTCAATGCGGTGTCATTCAGATGTCATCGCGCACCGGGAGAATGGAAGGCCATAGCAGGGAAGACGGATGGAGGCAGGATCAGCCTCCCACGAATGCAGCAGGGCCGCGCCAGCGTTTGGCGCGGCCTTTTTTTGCTTCTTCCGGCAGAATGACAGTAGAGCCACGCCATGCGTGGCTGCCTTTCCCTTCAGCCGTTGGCGAAATCGTGCAGCGCCTGGCCCTGCAGCCGGTACACGGTCCATTCGTCCTGCGGCCTGGCGCCGGCGGCGGTGTAGAACTCGATGGCCGGGGTATTCCAGTCCAGCACCGACCATTCGAAGCGACCGCAGCCCTCGGCCACGGCCTGGCGCGCGATGTACTTCAGCAGCGCCTTGCCGGCACCTGCCCCGCGCTTTTCCTGGCTGACGTACAGGTCTTCCAGGTAGATGCCCTTGCGGCCCAGCCAGGTAGAGTAGTTGTAGAAGTACACCGCATAGCCGATGGCCTCGCCGTCGGCTTCGCAGATCAGCGCGCGGGCGGTGGCGTCGGCGCCGAACAGGCTTTCGGCAATGCCGATCTCATCGGTCTGCACCGAATGCTCGGCCTTCTCGTAGATGGCCAGTTCGCGGATGAACTGCAGGATCAGGCCGGCATCGGCCACGGTGGCCGGGCGGATGTTCAACACGGCCGCCGTTACCATGGCTCAGCCCCTCGCTGCAGCGACATTCGCGCGCATCTGCGCGATCACGTCCTGGTAGCTGGTCTTGGCGTTGAAGATGGCAGAGCCGGCCACGAAGGTGTCGGCGCCGGCAGCGGCGATAGCGCCGATGTTGTCGGCCTTCACGCCACCGTCGATCTCCAGGCGGATGTCCTTGCCGCTGGCATCGATCTTCTGGCGGACCACGCGCAGCTTGTCCAGCGCCGAGGGAATGAAGGCCTGGCCGCCGAAGCCCGGGTTGACCGACATCAGCAGCACCAGGTCCAGGTCATCCAGCACCCAGTCCAGGATGTCCACCGGGGTGGCCGGGTTCAGCACCAGGCCCGGCTTGCAGCCCAGCGAACGGATCAGCTGGATGGTGCGGTGCGGGTGGCGGCTGGCCTCCGGGTGGAAGCTGATGTAGGTGGCACCGGCCTCGGCGAAGTCCGGGATGATGCGGTCCACCGGCTCGACCATCAGGTGCACGTCGATCGGCGCGGTGACGCCGTGCTTGCGCAGGGCCTGGCAGACCATCGGGCCGATGGTCAGGTTGGGCACGTAATGGTTGTCCATCACGTCGAAGTGGACCCAGTCCGCACCGGCGGCCAGGACGTTGTCCACTTCCTCGCCCAGGCGGGCGAAATCGGCGGACAGGATGGACGGGGCGATGAGGCAGTTGGACATGGCCGGGGCCTTGGAGACGAGGGAAAGGGTCAGCGCTTGCGCAGCGTCTTGATGCGGTCGTAGGCGGCGTTGATCCGCCGCGACTTCTGCTCGGCCTGCTGCTGCAGCTCGGGGGCCGCGCCGCCGAGCTTGTCGGGGTGGTACTGGGAAATGAGCTTGCGGTAGGCCCGCTCGACCTCGGCGTCGGTGGCCTCGGAGGTCAACCCCAGCTCCCGGTACGGGTTTTCCTTGTTCAGGCGGAACCAGTCGCTGTCGAAGGCGTGGCCCAGCAGCAGGCCCACCACCGCCCCGAACAGCGGATTGGGCCGGAACAGCAGGGCCCCGGCGATGAATCCGAGCAGTTTTCCGTACCAGCGCATGGCGCCCCAGGGTCGACCGGCGAAATGGATGCTCATTTTACGTCACAGCGGGCCCGGACCGCTTTACACTAGGCCGCCCGCTGGTCAGCGGGCCCGCCGGGTCCGTTGGGCAGCCGTATCGACAACGCCCCAGGAGTGCCCGTGCCAACCACGCTGTTGCAATCCGATCTCCCCGGCCTGCCCTTGCGCCATCGCGGCAAGGTGCGTGATGTGTTCGATATCCCGCGCGAGCGGCTGCCTGCAGGGACCCCGCCGGGCGATTACCTGCTGATGGTGGCCACCGATCGCCTGTCGGCGTTCGACGTGGTCCTGCCCGACCCGATCCCGGGCAAGGGCGAGATGCTCTGCCAGGTGTCCAACTTCTGGTTCGCCAAGACCGCGCACCTGATGCCCAACCACCTGACCGGCATCGACGTGGCCAGCGTGCTGCCCGAGGGCGTCGACCCGGCCCTGTACGCCAAGCGCGCAGTGGTCACCCGCAAGCTGAAGCCGGTGCCGGTGGAGGCGATCGCCCGCGGTTACCTGATCGGCAGCGGCTGGAAGGACTACCAGCGCACCGGCAAGGTCAGCGGCATCGACCTGCCCGACGGCCTGCGCCAAGCCGAGCAGCTGCCCGAGCCGATCTTCACCCCGTCCACCAAGGCCGCCGTCGGCGACCACGACGAGAACATCGATTTCGATGCGATGGTCAAGCAGGTGGGCGCGGACCTGGCCGAGCGCGTGCGCGATGCCACCCTGCGCATCTACAAGTTCGCGGCGGACTACGCCCGCGAGCGCGGCATCATCCTGGCCGATACCAAGTTCGAGTTCGGTACCGATGCCGATGGCCGCCTGTACATCATGGACGAGATGCTGACGCCGGATTCCTCGCGCTACTGGCCGGCCGACGAGTACGAAGTGGGCACCAGCCCGCCGAGCTACGACAAGCAGTTCGTGCGTGATTACCTGGAGACGCTGGACTGGGGCAAGACCGCCCCGGGCCCGAACATCCCGGCGGAAATCATCGAGCGCACCCGCGCGAAGTACGCCGAGGCGCTGCAGCGCCTGGCCGGGATCAGCATCGACTGATTGCCCCAGCGCCCCCTGCCGGAAGGTCGGGGGCGTTCTGCTTGGGGCGACCGCTGGCGGGATGCCGGCGGCCGGGAAGAGTCGACCGTTGGTCGACTGCTCTTCGTTCCGATCGCGCAAAACCCGCGCTGCGCGCGATAGTCGACCAACGGTCGACTCTACCCCGTCGGCCCTGCCGGTTCGGGATTACCGGTGGGCGTCCCGCACCGTCCGCTCCGGCCGGAGTATGCTGGCGACATGCAGACCACCACCCAGCTTGCGCGGCCGATCGACCGCTACTTCGCCAGCTATTCAGACGACCACCGCAATGTCATCAACCAGCGCATCCATGTGGTGGCGGTGCCGGCGATCCTGTGGTCGGTGGTGGCCCTGCTGTGGTGCGTGCCGCCGCTGATCACCTGGTTCCAGTACGGCATCTGGTCGGCCTTCGCGATGTTCAGCGCCTGGTGCTTCTACAACAAGCTGTCGCGCCCGCTGGGCATCGGCATGCTCATCCAGTTCTTCGTGTTCGGCTGCCTGTGCCGCCTGCTGGAGGCCGAGATCGGCCTGAACAGCCTGCGCTGGCTGGCGGTGGGCGTGTTCGTGGTGGCCTGGGTGGCGCAGTTCATCGGCCACACGTTCGAGGGCCGCAAGCCCAGCTTCCTGACCGACCTGACCTACCTGCTGATCGGCCCGGCCTGGGTGATGGCCAAGGCCTACCGCAAGCTCGACTGGCGCTACTGACCTTTCCTGCCGCGTCACTGTCCGTCGTTTCCTGAACGGACACGTCCCGTCACCCCTGCTGCACGAACGACCTGCCAGCCTGCGATGCACGGGCGGCACACGCCTGCCTGCGCGTCCGCCGTGAAAGCCACAGCCGTTGCCACGCGGGGGCGCGGGCCGCCATGCGCGGGCGTAGGGAGCCGATCCGGCAACGCCGGCGACCACACCCCGCAAGGCCCTGGAATGGACATGCCGCACCGTAAAAAAGATGAATAGCGCACGTTACATGCCGTTTGTGGCCGTTACATGGGTTTCGGCGACATTTGGCTGACTGTTAGACTCAATGACCTGCTCGTGAATCATGGATTCCCTGCATGCTCCCCAGCCTGCCCCTGCTGCTGGCCCTGCCGTTCCTGATGGCAGTGGCTGTTGCGGCCTTCCCCCGTAGTTCCCGCTCGACAGCCGCCTGGCTGGCGGCGCTGGCGCCGTTGGGCGGATTGGCCATCCTCGGCTGGCTGACCCCGGCCATCCTGGATGGGCAGGTGGTCCGCAGCCTGATGCCCTGGCTGCCGCAGATCGGGCTGGACTTCGCCCTGCGGCTGGACGGCCTGGCCTGGATGTTTGCCGGCATGGTGCTGGGCATCGGCGCGCTGGTGGTGCTGTACGCGCGTTACTACCTCAGCAGCCAGGACAACGCGCACCGCTTCTACTGCTACCTGCTGCTGTTCATGGGCGCCATGCTGGGCATGGTGATCTCCGGCAACCTGCTGCTGCTGATGGTGTTCTGGGAAATGACCAGCATCAGCTCGTTCCTGCTGATCGGCTTCTGGTCGCACCGCAAGGACGCCCGCGAGGGCGCGCGGATGGCGCTGGTGATCACCGGTGGCGGCGGCCTGGCCCTGCTCGGTGGCGTGCTGCTGATCGGCCGCATCGTCGGCAGCTTCGACCTGGACGTGGTGCTGGCCGCCGGCGACCAGATCCGCGCCAGCGCGCTCTACCCCTACGCCCTGTTCCTGGTGCTGGCCGGCATCTTCACCAAGAGCGCGCAGTTCCCGTTCCACTTCTGGCTGCCGCATGCGATGGCCGCGCCCACCCCGGTGTCGGCCTACCTGCATTCAGCCACCATGGTGAAGGCCGGCGTGTTCCTGCTGGCCCGCCTGCATCCGGCCCTGGCCGGCACCGACCTGTTCTTCTATACGGTCAGCGGCATCGGCGCGCTGACCCTGCTGATCGGCGCCTGGAACGCGATCTTCCAGCACGACCTGAAGGGCCTGCTGGCCTACTCGACCATTTCCCACCTGGGTCTGATCACCCTGCTGTTCGGCCTGTCCACGCCGATGGCGGTGGTCGCCGGCGTGTTCCACATCCTCAACCACGCCACCTTCAAGGCCTCGCTGTTCATGGCCGCCGGCATCATCGACCACGAGACCGGCACCCGTGACATGCGCAAGCTGGGTGGGCTGAGAAAGCTGATGCCCTTCACCAGCGCGCTGGCGATCATCGCCTCGCTGGCGATGGCCGGCATCCCGCTGCTCAACGGCTTCCTGTCCAAGGAAATGCTGTTTGCCGAGGCGTTGACCGCTGGCGGCCCGGGCACCATGCGCACCGCGGTGTCGATCGCCGCGCTGCTGGCCGGCGTGTTCGGCGTGGCTTACAGCCTGCGCTTCGTGCACGACACCTTCTTCGGCCCCGGCCCGCACGACCTGGACCGCGTGCCGCACGAGCCGCCGCGCTGGATGAAGGTGCCGGTGGAGATCCTGGTGGTGATCTGCGTGGCGGTGGGCATCGCCCCGGCGCTGACCGTGGCCCCGGTGCTGCATGCTGCGGCCGGGTCGATCCTCGGCGCTGCCATGCCCGAGTACAGCCTGTCGGTCTGGCACGGCTTCAACCTGCCGCTGGCGATGAGCGCGATCGGCGTGGTCGGCGGCGTGGCCCTGTATTTCGGCCTGCGCAGGCTGATCAACCTGCACGGCGTGCAGAACACCGCCACCGGCCGCAACGTCTTCCATGCCCAGCTGGACACGGTGTCCGCGCTGGCCATGCGCCTCACCAACGGCATCGCCAACGGCAGCCTGCAGCGCATGCTCCTGGGCCTGGTGCTGGTGGCCATCACCGTGGCCGCCGCGCCCTACATCGCCAACCCGGTTTCGCCCAACTGGACCAAGCCGCAGCCGATCCCGCTGCTGGGCTGGGCGCTGTGGCTGGTGATGATGGCCTGCGCCGTGGCCACCCTGCGCGTCTACAAGCAGCGCCTGCTGGCGGTGCTGCTGGTCGGCGGCGTCGGCCTGATGGTCTCGCTCACCTTCGTGTTCCTGTCTGCCCCGGACTTGGCCCTGACCCAGCTGCTGGTGGAGATGGTGACGCTGGTGCTGATGCTGCTGGGCATGAACTACCTGCCTGCCCAGTCCGGGCCGGAGCGGCCGCGCTGGCGAAAGCAGCGCGATGCGGTCATCGCGATCATCGCCGGTGCCGGCCTCGGCGCGCTGGCCTATAGCGCGATGACCCTGCCGCCGAACACCATGGCCGGCGAGATGCTCGCCCGCGCCCTGCCCGAGGCCTATGGGCAGAACGTGGTCAACGTGATCCTGGTCGACTTCCGCGGCTTCGATACCTTCGGTGAGATCACCGTGTTCGGCATCGCCGCGCTGGTGGTGCATGCCCTGCTGCGGCGCACGCGCATGGCCCCGGAGCAGATCATGCCGGGCCCGCCGATCAAGCTGCCGGTGCCGGCCGATCTGGCCCAGATCATGTTCCCGCTGACCCTGACGGTGTCGATCTTCCTGTTCCTGCGCGGCCACAACGCGCCCGGCGGCGGCTTCATCGCCGGCCTGGTGCTGGCGGTGCCGTTGCTGATCCAGTACGTGATCCAGGGCACCGCCTCGGTCGAATCGCGCTTCGGCTTCGACTACATCCGCTGCATCGGCATGGGCCTGCTGATCGCCCTGCTCAGCGGCAGCGCCTCGATGCTGTTCGGCGTGCCGTTCCTGACCAGCGGCCACCTCGACCTGCACCTGCCGCTGATCGGTGAAGTACCGCTGGCCAGCGCGATCGGCTTCGACATCGGCGTGTATCTGGTGGTGTTCGGCGGTGCCATGCTGATGCTGTCGATGATGGCCACCGTGAAGCCCTCGCGTACCCGCAGCGCGCGCAAGGGCGAGATCGACCTGCAACGCCGTTCGGCCCGCACCGGGGAGATGCACTGATGGAACTGGCCCTGGCCACCGCGATCGGCGTGCTGACCGCCATTGGCGTCTACCTGCTGCTGCGCGCGCGCAGCTTCGATGTGATCCTCGGCATGACCTTCCTGTCCTACGCCACCAACCTGCTGATCTTCGCCGGCGGCCGCGTAGTGCAGGGCAAGGCGCCGGTGCTGCAGGAAGGCCTGGAGAGCCACCTGGGCAACTACACCGATCCGCTGCCGCAGGCACTGGTGCTGACCGCCATCGTCATCGCGTTTGCGATGACCGCGGTGACCATCGTGCTGGCGATGCGCAGCCGCAGCGACAACCACAGCGACCACGTGGATGCGCACGAGCCGGATGAGGACGCACCGCCGCGTCGGGGCGAGGACCAGGCATGAATCATCTGGTGATCCTGCCGATCCTGGTTCCGCTGCTCGGCGCCGCACTGTCCCTGTTCGTCGAACACCGCCGCTATGGCCCGAAGGTGCAGCGCAGCGTGGCCTGGACCGCAATGGCGGCGCTGGCCGTGGTGGTGGGGCTGCTGTTCGCGCAGACCGCCGGCGGTGACATCAACGTCTACCTGCTGGGTGACTGGCCCTCGCGGCTGGGCATCGCGCTGGTGGCCGACCGGCTGTCGGCGTGGATGCTGCTGACCACGTTGCTGCTGGCCATCCCCTGCCTGATGCATGCGTGCTCGGGCTGGGACCGGCGCGCACCGCACTTCCACGCGCTGTTCCAGTTCCAGCTGGTCGGCCTGAACGGTGCGTTCCTGACCGGCGACATCTTCAACCTGTTCGTGTTCTTCGAGGTGATGCTGATCGCCTCCTACGGTCTGCTGCTGAGCGGCGGCCGCGGCCTGCGCATGCGCATCGGCCTGCACTACGTGGTGTTCAACGTCACCGCCTCGACCCTGTTCCTGATCGCGCTGGGCCTGCTGTATGCCTCGCTGGGCTCGCTGAACATGGCCGAGCTGTCGCAGCGCATCGCCGAGGTGCCGGCCTCGCAGCTGACCCTGGTGAAGGCGACCATCGGCCTGTTGCTGCTGGTGTTCTGCGCGAAGGCCGCGCTGATGCCGCTGTACCTGTGGCTGCCTGAATCCTATGCGCGTGCACCGGCGGCGGTGGCGGCCCTGTTCGCGATCATGACCAAGGTCGGCCTGTACGCGGTGCTGCGCGTGCAGATGCTGTGGTTCGGCGAGGACGCCGGCGCGCTGGCCGGCTATGGCCGCGACTGGCTGCTGTGGGCCGGCGTGGCCACGCTGGTGCTGGGCGGCCTGGGCGCGCTGGCCGCGGCCCGCCTGCGCGTGCTGATCTCCTACCTGGTCATCGTCTCGGCGGCGACGCTGTTCATTGCTTTCGCGGTGGGCACGCCGAAGGTGCTGTCGGCCGGCCTCTACTACCTGCCGCACAGCAGCTTCGTGGCGGCCGCCCTGTTCCTCGTCGCCGACCTGATCCGCCGCCGCCGTGGCGGTGCCAGCGACCGCAAGGAAGTAGTGGCACCGATGCCGGGCAAGGAAACGCCGGCCGTGCTGTTCCTGATCGGCGCGGTGTCGGTGGCCGGCCTGCCGCCGCTGTCCGGCTTCCTGGCCAAGGCCGCGCTGCTGGCCGGCATGCCGGCGCAGTACACCGGCGCGGTGTGGACGGCGGTGCTGGTCAGCAGCCTGCTGGTCATCATGGGCCTGAGCCGCGGCGGCATCCGCCTGTTCTGGCGCGTGCCGACGCCGGACCCGGACGCGCCGCCGCCGCGCAAGGCACCGCTGCGCCGCATCGAGCTGTATGCCGCGTGCCTGCTGCTGGCCTACGGTGTCGGCATGGCCGTGGCCGCGGCGCCGCTGATGCGCCACACCGACGCCATCGCCGCCCAGCTGCTGCAGCCGGGCGACTACGTGCAGCAGTTGCGCGCGACCACGCCGGAGATCCGCCAGCCATGACCGCCAAACCTTCCCTGCGTCGGCGCCTGTTTCCATCACCGCCGCTGAGCGTGATGGTGGTGGCCTTCTGGCTGCTGATGTCCGACAGCTTCACCCTCGGCCAGTTCCTGCTCGGGCTGCTGCTGGGGGTGGTGGTGCCGCTGTTCGCGGCGCGCCTGGACCGCGAGTTCGCCCGCATCGGCACGCTGCGGCCGGTGCCCAAGCTGCTGGTCGTCACCCTGTGGGACATCCTGATATCCAACATCCGCGTGGCCATCCAGGTGCTCGGCCCGGAGCGCAACATCCACCCCGGCTTCATCTGGCTGCCGCTGGACATCGCCAACATCCACGGCATCGCCGCGCTGACCAGCATGATCACCCTGACCCCGGGCACCGTGTCGGCCGCGCTGAGCGATGACCGCAAGTACCTGCTGGTGCACGTGCTGCACCTGGAAGACCCGCAGGAACTGATCGACACGATCAAGCAACGTTACGAAGCCCCGTTGATGGAGATCTTCCCATGACTGGATTCCAGATCATCCAGACCACCCTGGTGGTGTGCATGCACGTGGTCGGCCTGGCCATGCTGCTGGGCACCTGGCGCCTGCTGCGCGGCCCCACCGTGCCGGACCGCATCCTTGCGCTGGACACGCTGTCGGTGACCGCCATTGCCGAGCTGATGCTGTTCGGCATGTACCTCAACTCGGCCATCTATTTCGAGGCCGCGCTGGTCATCGCCATGCTCGGCTTCGGCAGCACGGTGGTGCTGAGCAAGTTCGTGCTGCGCCGGGACATCGTCGAATGATCACCTTCATCCAGATCGCCCTGTCGGTGCTGCTGCTGTTCGGCTGCTTCTTCATCCTGGTCGGTGCACTGGGGCTGGTGAAGCTGTCGACGTTCTTCAAGCGCCTGCACGCGCCGACCAAGGCCAGCACGCTGGGCGTGGGCTGCGTACTGGCGTGCTCGGTCTGCTACCACATCTTCCTGGGCCAGGACCCGCAGCCGCGCGAGCTGCTGATCACCGTGTTCCTGTTCATCACCGCGCCGATCAGCGCGCACATGATGGCCAAGGCCGCGCTGTCGCTGCTGATGGAAACCCGCCCTACCCTGCCCGGCAACGAGCGCGCGAAGGAAGAGCAGCTGCCGCCGCCGGAGCCGGCGCGGGAAGAGGACGCCCCCGCGCGTTGATGGTCGGTGCCGACCGTTGGTCGGCATGGCCCATCATCCACGCATGGCGTGGATCTACAGGACCAGGGCGATCTCCAGCCCCAGCCACGCGACGAACGCGCCGAGCAGGATCGCGCCTTCGCCACGGCTGATCTTCAGGTCACCGCGCAGCATCGGGTACAGCACCACGGCGAAGGCCAGCAGCGCCGGCAGTTCCAGCCGTACGAACGACGCCGGCAGCGCCAGCGGCTGCAGCAGGCCCATCGCGCCGATCACCAGCAGCAGGTTGACCACGCTGGAGCCCAGCACGTGGCCCAGCACCATGTCGCCGTGGCCACGCCGCGCGGCAGCGAGGGCCGCGGCCACTTCCGGCAGCGTGGTGCCGATGGCCACCGGCAGCAGGCCCACCAGCAGCGGGGTCCAGCCGAGCGCCGCGCCGAAATCCGCCGCAGCGCCCACCACCAGGCGCGCGCCCCAGTAGAGCGTCAGCGCGGCGATCAGCACGCGCAGCACGTTCAGCGGCAGGCTGGTGCGGCTCAGCGCGGATTCGGCGATGATCGCCTGCACCTCAGGCGCTTCCAGGCGCCCGCGACGCAGCAGCACGATCTGCACCAGCACGAAGCCCGCGACCAGCACGCCGGCTTCCCAGCGCTGCAGGCGACCATCCAGGCCGAACACGATCAGCAGCAGGCCGGCGGCCAGCAGCGACCACCACAGCACGCCCTGCAGACGCGCGCGCAGCAGCAGCGGCGCGGCGATGGCGGCCACCGCCAGGGTCAGGCCCAGATTGGCGATGCTGCTGCCGATGGCATTGCCCAAGGCCAGCTCCGGCTGGCCGACCCACAGCGCGCGCGCGTTGACCGCCAGTTCCGGCAGCGAGGTCGCAACGGCGAGCAGCAACAGGCCGGCGGTAAAGGCGCTGGCGCCGAAGCGCTGGGCGAGGCCGGCAACGGCCTTGACGATGGAATCCCCGCCCAGCGCCAGCAGCAGCAGGCCAAGCAGGAACCAGGCAATTGAAATGGCGATCATCGAGCACTCCCCAGCGGTCGTGGCGCGATTCTACGCGTGGCCCACCCTTGGCGGGTGAGCCACGGCCGCCGTGGTCAGCCGCAGCCTTCCACGTAATCCACCTGCGGGGTCTGGCCGACCCGCCAGCTGCCGACCTTGCCATCGGCGCCCAGCGCGAAATCGATGATGGCCGCGCCTTCCTGGGCCGGGCGCACGCGCAGATGCTGGGCCTTGTCGTCGTACTTGTCCGGGCCGACGTCGGCGCGTTCGGGATACAGCAGCTGCAGCTCGCCCAGGGTCATGCCGACCTTACCGCCGCCCGGGGCGACGATGCCGGTGCTGCGTACGTCGTAGCGCACCAGCTTGCGGCCCTCGATCATCAGGCGCGGGTCCTCGGCATCCTGCGGGCGCAGGAAGTAGCAGCCGTCGTTGTTGTCATCGGCCGGCAGGGGCTTGCCTGCCGCATCGGTGCCCAGGCCCTGCAGCGGCGTGCCGAAGCCACTGCGCACCTCGGCGATGGCCGCGCCCAGGCGGGCACCGCCGAAGCCATCCAGCCGCGCGGGGCTGTCACTGCGCGGATCGGCCGGCGAGGTGGTGGCCAGGTCGGCATCAGCCGGGGCGGTGGCGGTCGCCGTATCCTTGGCCGGGGCTAGGGCAGCCTCGGGGCTGTCGGGGCTGTCGGGGCTGCGCGAACAGGCGGCCAGCGACAGCAGCAACAGACCGGCAATCGGGAGGTGTTTCATGGCGCGGTTCCTTTGCACGAGATGGCTGCACGCTAGCGCAGCGCGCGTGCAGGCGCTGCATTGTCATCGCCGTTTCATGCCCCGCGTTCAGGCTCGGCGTGCACCGACTTGGCTGTCCCTCCCATGCAACCGCGCAAGACCGACCTCGCCCGAACCGCGCTGCAGGCCCACCGCGCGCCGCTGGACATGCGCCAGCGTCGCCTGCTGATCCTGTGTGATGGCCAGCGCAGCATCGCCGACCTGACCGGCTTGATGGGCCAGGAAGCGCCTGCCATGGTGATCCAGCTGATCCAGGGCGGCTATCTGGAAACCGGCGCGCCCGCAGCGGCAAGTCCATCTGCCCCGCCAGCGCCTGCCGCGCCCCGCCCTGCGCCGGCGGTGGCAGCCGCACCTGCACCCGCCCCCGTGCCGGCCCCCGCCACGGCCGCACCGGTCGAGCGCCGTCGCTCGCTGGTGGCCGCACGCATCTACCTGCTGGGCATCCTGGAGATGCAGCGCAATCCGATGGCGGCGGCGCTGTTCCGCGACCTGCAGCAGGCCCGCGCCGAAGGCGATGTGGTGACGGTGATCCAGGCGGCGCTGTTGGCGCTGCCGGGCATGACCTCGGACGGTTACTGCGAGCGCGTACGGCTGCGCCTGCTGGAAGCGCTGCCGACGGAGCATTGCGACGCCTTCGCGGCCACGGCCCAGCTTCGACCCGGTAGAGTCGACTGTTGGTCGACTATCGCGCGCAGCGCGGGGTTTCTCGTGCCCGATTGAAGAGCAGTCGACTAACAGTCGACTCTACCCCGCCTGCCCGGCCAGCCTCTGCTACGCCGAACGGAAATTGTTGCGCAGGCCGTTCCAGCACTGCTGGTAATCGCCCTGGCGGTGGCTGGCGGCCACGGCCTGCGCGCTCGGGCGGATCACCGCGCGGGTCTCGAACATGAAGGCCATCGTGTCCTTGATGACATCGGCCTTGGACAGGTCGGCGTTGGAGGCCTTGTCGAAAGTCGGCGCATCCGGGCCATGGCCGCTCATGCAGTTGTGCAGCGACGCGCCGCCGGGCACGAAACCCTCGGCCTTGGCGTCGTAGGCACCGTGCACCAGGCCCATGAATTCGCTGGCGATGTTGCGGTGGAACCACGGCGGGCGGAACGTGTTCTGCGCCACCAGCCAGCGCGGCGGGAAGATGGCGAAATCCATGTTGCTGGTGCCCGGCGTGTCGCTGGGCGAATGCAGCACCAGGAAGATCGACGGGTCCGGATGGTCGTAGCTGATCGAGCCGATGGTGTTGAAGCGGCGCAGGTCGTAACGGTACGGCGCGTAGTTGCCGTGCCAGGCCACCACGTCCAGTGGCGAATGGTCGATGGGCGCGCGCCACAGGCGGCCCTCGAACTTGGCGATCAGTTCGAAATCGCCGTCCACATCCTCGAATGCGGCGTGCGGGGTTTCGAAGTCGCGCGGGTTGGCCAGGCCGTTGGCACCGATCGGGCCCAGGTCGGGCAGCTTCAGCAGCGCGCCGTAGTTCTCGCAGATGTAGCCGCGGCTGGGGCCGTCGGGCAGTTCGACGCGGAAGCGCAGGCCGCGCGGAATGACCGCGATCTGCTGCGGTTCGATCTCGATCACGCCCAGTTCGGTCAGCAGGCGCAGCGCACCCAGCTGCGGCACGATCAGCAGTTCGCCGTCGGCGTTGTAGAAGTAGCGGCCGACCATGTCCCGGTTGGCGGCGTACAGATGGATGCCCACGCCGGCATGCGCATCGGGCGCGCCGTTGCCGCCCATCGTGTACAGGCCTTCGACGAAGTCGGTCGGCAGTTCCGGCAGCGGCAGCGGGCTCCAGCGCATCTGGTTCGGCGACGCCGGCTGCGCGCCGAAATCACACTGCAGCTGCGACTGCGCGAACGGGGTGAATTCGCCGTGGGTTACCGCCGGGCGGATGCGGTACAGCCAGCTGCGGCGGTTGCTGCCGCGCGGCGCGGTGAACGCGGTGCCCGACAGCTGCTCGGCATACAGGCCGTGGGCCACCTTCTGCGGCGAGTTCTGCCCGACCGGCAGCGCGCCGGCGACGGCCTCGGTGGCGAATTCGTTGCCGAAACCGGACTGGTAACCGCGGGCGGTGAGGGCGGTGGACATGGTGGCTCCTGGAACGCGATGCCGGAACGGAAAGCCGAGCATGGCTCGGCTCTACGGGTGAGCAGCCGCCGGGCGTGGCCCGGCGCTGCCGATGAACGTTACAGCACGCCGCGGCGGATCTGGTCGCGCTCGATGCTTTCGAACAGCGCGGTGAAGTTGCCTTCGCCGAAGCCCTCGTTGCCCTTGCGCTGGATGATCTCGAAGAAGATCGGGCCGATGCAGTTCTGGGTGAAGATCTGCAGCAGCTTGCGCTGGTGGGTTTCCGGATCGGCGTCGATCAGGATCTTGTTCTTCGCCAGGCGCGCCACGTCTTCACCGTGGTTCGGCACGCGCTGGTCGATCACATCGAAGTAGGTTTCCGGCGTGTCGAGGAAATCCACGCCCTGCGCGCGCATGGCTTCGACGGTCTCGTAGATGTTGTCGGTGAAGCAGGCAATGTGCTGGATGCCCTCGCCCTTGTACGCGTCCAGGTACTCGTTGATCTGGCTCTTCGGGTCGGACGATTCGTTCAGCGGGATGCGCACGATGCCGTCCGGCGCGGTCATCGCCTTGGACACCAGGCCGGTCTTCAGGCCCTTGATGTCGAAGTAGCGGATCTCGCGGAAGTTGAACAGGCGCTCGTAGTAATCCGACCACTGCTGCATGTTGCCGAAGTACAGGTTGTGGGTCAGGTGGTCGATGAAGGTCAGGCCGAAGCCGAACGGACGCAGGTCGGCGCCGTCGATCACCTCGTAGTCGCCATCGAAGACGCTGCCGGCGCTGCCGTAGCGGTCCACCAGGTACAGCATGCAATCGCCGATGCCCTTGATGACCGGGGCGTTGACGGCCTTGCTGTCCGGCTTGAAGGCGATGGCTTCGGCGCCGTTGCCCAGGGCGGTCTGGTAGACCTCCTGGCCCGGCTTCTTGAAGCGGATGGCGAAGCCGCAGGCGCACGGACCGTGCTTCTCGGCGAAGTCGGCGGCGAAGGAATCCGGGTCTTCGTTGACGAGGAAGTTGACGTCGCCCTGGCGATAGACGGTAATCGGACGCTGCTTGTGCTTGAGCACCGCGCTGAAGCCCATCTTGCGGAAGTACTCGTGCAGCTCCTGGCCACGGCCGGCCGGAGCGGCAAATTCGACGAACTCGAAGCCGTCGATGCCCATCGGGTTTTCGAAGGTGGTGACCTGCATGCCGGGGTTCGGGTGCGAGGCGGTCGGGACTGCGGTATTCATGGCGTGGCTCCGAATCGGTACCGCATCGGTACAAACCAGGTGCGGGCTAGGGTGGACCCGGCGAGAATGCAGGGTCCGGACATACCACTTATAGTTACACTTGAAACCACCAGCAAGGTGCACCGCAGCATGAGCCCAGCCGACCCCGCCTCCACCCGCGTGCGTGCCTCGCACGTCCTGCTCGACCTGGAACAGTTCCTGCCATATCGGCTGAGCGTGCTGTCCAACCGCGTGAGCGGCAACATCGCCAAGCTCTATGGTGACCGTTACGGCCTGGCCATTCCCGAATGGCGGGTGATCACCATCCTGGCGCTGTATCCGGGGTCGTCGGCCAGTGAGGTCTCCGACCGCACGGCGATGGACAAGGTGGCGGTCAGCCGGGCGGTGGCGCGCCTGCTGGAGCGCGGCTTTATCAAGCGTGAGACGCACGGCGACGACCGCCGGCGCTCGGTGCTCGCGCTGTCGGCGGCGGGTTTCGAGGTGTACGAGACGATCGCGCCGCTGGTGATCGAGATCACCCGCAAGCTGATGTCGGTGCTGAGCGAGGAAGAAGAGCAGGTGCTGGAGAAGCTGATCCTGCGGCTGGCCGGTGATGGCCTGGAGCGGATGGGCGAAGGCGTCTGAAGGGATTTTCCGGGGCCCTGCCCCCGGCCCCAGGTATTCCCGCCCCCGGCCGCGGAAAATAAATGGCACCACCGGCGTGATTGGGGGGGTGGGGGGGTGGGCACTTTATCCACACCAAGCG
>NZ_JBXFWG010000005.1:0-133067 GCF_056854535.1 Stenotrophomonas sp. STEN054
TCGGACCGCCTCGATCTTGAACTCATCGGTGTACCGCTTCGTGCTCATAATCACCTCCGCCTAAGCCATAGTTTATGGCTGCGAGGTGTCTACGGAACCCTGGGCGATTCAGGTCGTTCCTTGTAGCATTCTCATCGCTCCAGCATTGGCGTCCTGCATCTACTCAGCTGCCGCTCGTGCTGCGTGTGTACGCCCTCCGACATTGCTGGCAGGGCGTTCCCCAATCTGCGCTTGCATTCCTCAAGCCAGTCCGCAAATTCCCCCCTAGCAGATCAAACTAGCAGCTAGCACCAGCCACAGCCACAGCCATCCTAGATCGATGGCGCGATCTTGGCACTTCAGCGAGGCGACTCCTGATGCGCAGCGATATCTGTTCAGGGAAAAGGATCGCCCTTGACCAGAATCCCCCTAGGCGTCTCACCCGCAATGCCCGATGGCGCCATGCCGAATGCCTGCCGCACCATCGAACATCCATCTGCAGGAAACCACACATGAGCCTGGCGCTGGTCCACAGCCGTGCACGCGCCGGGGTCGATGCCCCGCTGGTGCGGGTGGAAGTGCATCTCTCCGGCGGCCTGCCTGTCACCCAGATCGTGGGCCTGGCGGAAACCAGCGTGCGCGAATCCCGCGAGCGCGTGCGAGCCGCCCTGCTCTGCGCGCGCTTCGACTTTCCGCAGCGGCGCATCACGTTGAACCTGGCGCCTGCGGACCTGCCCAAGGAAGGTGGTCGCTACGACCTGGCGATTGCCTTGGGAATTCTTGCGGCCAGCGGACAGGTCGATCCGCAGTCGCTGCTGCAATACGAGTTCCTGGGCGAGCTTGGCCTGACCGGTGAGCTGCGGCCGGTGGCCGGTGCGCTGCCCGCCGCGATTGCAGCCGCCGAAGCCGGGCGCATCCTGGTGGTGCCGCCAGGGAATGCCGCAGAGGCTGCGTTGGCCGAGCACGCTGATGTGCGTGTGGCGCGTACGCTGCTGGAATGCTGCGCCGGGCTGGGCAATCCGCGCCTGTTGCCACCCGTGGAGCGCGTGGACACGACACCATTGCCACTGCCCGATCTGGCCGACGTGCGCGGGCAGGCGCATGCACGGCGCGCGTTGGAAGTGGCCGCTGCCGGTGGGCACCATCTGTTGTTGATCGGTAGTCCTGGCTGCGGCAAGACACTGTTGGCCTCGCGCCTGCCCAGCCTGTTGCCGGATACCGAAGAGACTGAGGCGCTGCAGCTTGCCGCGATTGCGTCGGTGAGTGGCGAAGGGCTGGACCCAAGACGTTGGCGGCAGCGGCCCTTTAGAGCGCCCCATCACAGCGCGAGCGCGGCGGCGCTGGTGGGTGGGGGCAACCCGCCCTGCCCCGGTGAAATATCACTGGCCCACCATGGAGTCCTGTTCCTTGATGAGCTTCCCGAGTGGAACCGCAGCGCGTTGGAAACGCTGCGCGAGCCCTTGGAGTCCGGGCATATCCGCATCGCGCGTGCGGCGCGCAGCGTGCAGTATCCGGCGCGCTTTCAATTGGTGGCGGCGATGAATCCGTGCCCGTGTGGCTGGGCGGGTGACCGCAGCAATCGCTGCCTGTGTACCGACGAGCGCATCACCCGTTACCGCGCCCGGGTCTCCGGGCCGCTGCTGGACCGCATCGACCTGCATATCAGTGTGGCCAGGATGGATGCAGTGGAGCTGCGGGAGAGCACGCCACTGGGCGAACCGAGTGCGGTGGTACGCGCGCGGGTGGAGGCGGCACATGCGCGGCAGCGCGCGCGGGGCGGGTTGAATGCGCATCTGCCACCGGCAGCACTACGGGCATGCACGCGGTTGAGCGAGGACGATCAGGATCTGTTGGAACAGGCAATCGAGCGGCTGCAGCTGTCCGCGCGGGCGATGCACCGGATTCTGCGGGTGGCCCGCACGATTGCGGACCTGGACGCGTGCGAGGTTATCGGAACGGCACATCTGGCGGAGGCGATCGGGTATCGGCAGCTGGACCGGGGGAAGGCAGGGTATGGTCCGTCTACGTCGTAGTGCTTCCTGGCCTCACCCGTTCGGGGCAGGCCGGTCGCCGCAGCTGTGGGCAGACTGGCGCCTTCATCCAAGCAGAGACACCGCAATGAGCACCTCCAACCGCCAGACGGCCAGCTTCAGCGTGCCGTGGGAATCGGCCTATGGTTATGTCCAGGCCGTGCGCGTGAACAACTCGATCTTCGTGTCGGGCCAGCTCTCGCATACGCCGGAGGGACAGCTGGTGGCACCGGCCGCCCTGGGTGCTGATGGCAAGCCTGCCAATTTCGACACCATGGAGGCGCAGATGAAGCGTACCTACGAGAATGCGCAGGTGCTGCTGGCCGAGCTGGGCGGCTCGCTGGCGGATGTGGTCGAGGAAACCCTGTTCGTCATCGATGTACCGGCTGCATTCGCCGCCAGCGGCAAGGTCCGGCCCGCCGTCCATGGCCAGCCCGTCCCGCAGGTGGCCAGCAACCTCATCGGCGTGTCGGCGCTGGCGTTCCCCGAACAGCTGATCGAAATCGCATTCCGCGCGGAAGTGCAGCCGTAATCCCAAGTCTGCGGTATCGGGAAAGGCCCGCGTGCACCATCATCGCCGCGGGCCTTCGCATACTCCGCCGTTCAACTCACATACCCAGGTCAGACAACCCCGGGTGATCATCCGGGCGACGGCCCAGCGGCCAATGGAACTTCCGCTCACTTTCCTTGATCGGCATGTCGTTGATGCACGAGAAGCGGCGCTGCATCAGGCCATCCGCGCCGAATTCCCAGTTCTCGTTGCCATACGAGCGGAACCAGTTGCCCGAGTCGTCGCGCCACTCGTAGGCGTAGCGCACGGCAATGCGGTTGTCGGTGAAGGCCCACAGCTCTTTGATCAGGCGGTACTCGAGTTCCTTCTTCCATTTGCGGGCGAGGAACTGCCGCGCTTCTTCGCGGCCGTGGGTGAACTCGGCACGGTTGCGCCATTGCGTATCAAGCGAGTAGGCCAGCGAAACCTTGTCGGCATCGCGGGAATTCCAGCCATCCTCGGCAAGGCGCACCTTCTCGATGGCCGATGCAAGGGTGAAGGGGGGGAGCGGCGGGCGGGGTGCTTCTACGGACACGGTGGGGCCTCCAGTCAACATGGATGAACGGGGTACTACGGTGGGTGTTGATGACGCAGGCGTCAGCGCCTGGCCTGCTCCAGCAACAGCTGCGCAACGTCTCTTGCGGTGTCTGCGGCGTCGTGGTCGCCCATCACGCGCGAGACGGTGATGGCGCCTTCCATGAGCACCAGCAGCCGGCGTGCAAGCGCCTCCGGCTGCTCGATATCCAGTTGCCCGGTCAGTTCCAGTGTGTAATCGAGCAACTTCTGTTTGTGATGCTTCGCGATGCGGCGGATCGGATCGTCGGGGTCGCCGACTTCGCCTGCGGTGTTGATGAACGCACAGCCGCGGTAGCCCTCCGATGCAAACCAGCCTTTGAGCACGGTGAACATGCCGAGGATGCGCGCTTCGGGCGTTTCGGCCTTGTCGCATTGCTCCTGGAACCAGGCCAGCCAGCGCACGTCGCGCGCACTCAATGCGGCAGCGGCCACGTCGTCCTTGTTTTCGAAGTGGCGGTAGATGCTTTTGCGCGCCACGCCGGAGGTCTTCACCAGCAGGTCCATGCCCGTGGCATGGATCCCGTTCTGGTAGATCAGCGCCTCGGCCGTGGCCAGGATCTTCTGTTGGGTGTCGGGGGTCTTGTTCACGACTCCAAGGTAGAATGATCGTTCTCCCTCGTCAACCCCTTATTGCACATGCCGCTGTGCGGCACATCCATCCAAGACGATCCATCAAACAATTCGGACAATTCATCACCTTGCGACCTGAAAGCGGGCGCAAAGTAGGTCCCACCACCACCCAGACGAGATCCGCCATGAACACCCTCACCCGCACGCTGGCCGTTGCCGCCCTCGCCCTGTCAGTCCAGGCCGGCCTGTCCGCGCAGGCCGCCGAACCGCCCAAGCCGGCCGCTGTCACCACCATCGCGCGCACCGCCAGCTACATCACCACCGCCGATGGCGTGCAGCTGTACTACAAGGATTGGGGCCCGAAGGACGGCCCGGTCGTCACCTTCAGCCACGGCTGGCCGCTGAACTCGGACAGCTGGGAATCGCAGATGATCTTCCTGGCCAATCACGGCTACCGCGTCATCGCCCACGACCGTCGCGGCCATGGCCGTTCCAGCCAGCCCTGGGATGGCAACGACATGGATCACTACGCCGATGATCTGGCCACGGTGATCAACACCCTGGACCTGCACGACGTCACCCTGGTCGGCTTCTCCACCGGTGGCGGCGAAGTGGCGCGTTACATCGGTCGCCATGGCACCGGCCGGGTCAAGAAGGCCGTGCTCATCAGCTCGGTGCCGCCGTTCATGCTGAAGACTGCCGACAACCCCAACGGCCTGCCGATCGAAGTGTTCGATGGCATCCGCAAGGCGCAGATGGACAACCGCGCGCAGCTGTACAAGGACATTCCGTCGGGCCCGTTCTACGGCTTCAACCGCCCGGGTGCGAAGGTCTCGCAGGGCCTTATCGATGCCTGGTGGGCGCAGGGCATGCAGGGCGGCCACAAGAACACCTACGATTCGATCGCCGCGTTCTCGGCCACCGATTTCCGCGCCGACCTGAAGAAGTTCGACGTGCCGACCCTGGTCATCCACGGCGATGACGACCAGATCGTGCCGATCGACATCTCCGGCCGCCAGTCGGCCAAGCTGATCAAGGGTGCGAAGCTGATCGTGTACCCGGGTGCGCCGCACGGCCTGACCGATACGCACAAGGATCGGGTCAACCAGGATCTGCTGACGTTCCTGCAGGAGAAGTGAGGGATGAGGGCTCCGGCGTTGCGCCGGGGCCCTTTCTCTGCCCCACGCCTTCGCTGACCGCCACGCCAGCGCCAGGCACAGTCCTCGCTTGATAAGCGCACGCGAAGAGCGGGCGCCCCCCCCGGCATGTCTTCTTCACCACACGTTCGTCGGAGCTTCCGCAGCAACGCCCTACCCTGCAGGCTCCCTCCACGAAAGGACGCCTGACATGGCCATCAAGACAGCGGAAGACCTCTTCATCCATGAACTGTCCGACATCTACAGTGCCGAAAAGCAGCTGACCAAGGCCCTGCCCCGCTTGGCCCGTGCCGCAGAGAACCCGGACCTGGCTGCAGCCTTTGAAACCCACCTGGAGGAAACCCAGGGCCAGATCGAACGTATCGATCAGGTCGTCGACGTCCTGGGTATCCGCCTGAAGCGGATCAAATGCGCGGCGATGGAAGGCCTGGTCGAGGAAGGCAAGGAGGTCATCGATGCCATCGACAAGGGCCCGGTACGGGATGCGGCGCTGATTGGCGGCGCGCAGAAGGTCGAGCATTACGAGATCGCCTCGTACGGCACCATCGCCGCGCTGGCCAAACAGCTTGGTTACAAGGATGCGCTGCCGTTGCTGCTGGAAACGCTGGAAGAGGAAAAGGCCACCGACGAGAAGCTGACCCTGCTGGCCAAGGGCGGCGGCAATGCCAAGGCGGCCCAGGCGGCCTGAGCCAGGTACCGTTTGACCCGGCGCCGCCCATGATGGCGGCGCCGTTGTACCACGCACTGACGAGGCCTGCATGCATCCGGATATCCTTGGCTGGGCGGCAACCATCGTGCTGATGGCCACGCTGATCCGGCAGATGGTGAAGCAATGGCAGTCACCCCACCCGGAAACGGTCTCGAAGTGGTTGTTCCTGGGCCAGATGACCGCCTCCACGCTGTTCACGATCTACAGCGCGTTGTTGGGCTCCACGGTATTCGTGGTAACCAATGTGCTGCTCCTGCTGACTGCGGTGGTGGGTCAAGCCATGGCGTGGCGTCGCCGCCGAGTCGTTACCCGCACGCGCAGGGGTTGACCATGCACGCGAAGACCGCCCTGATCATCATCGACCTGTTCAGCCTGTTCGATTTCCCCCAAGGGTCCGCGCTTGGCCCTTTGGCCGTCCAGGCTGCCGGCAAGGCGGCGGTGCTCAGGGATGCGTTTGACGAACGGGAATTACCGGTCATCTTCGCCAACGACAATTTTGGTGAATGGAAACGGGACTTTCCTACCCTGGTAAAAGCGTGCCGCGAGCACGGTGGGCATGCCGCTGAGATCGCCCGGCGTCTTGCACCGAAGGCACGACATTACTTCATCCTCAAGCCAAAGCACTCGGCCTTCCTGGCGACGCCACTCCCCGTGCTGCTGGCAAAGCTGGGCGTGCAGCGCGTGGCGCTCGCAGGCATGGCGCTGGACTCCTGCGTGGGCCACGGCGCTGGATGCTAATTCACGTGAATACGAGACAGTGGTGGCCTGGGAAGCGACTGCAGCGCTGCCCGACCGGCGTCAGCCCTCGCTGCAGCTGCTGCAGCGCTCCGGTGCCGCCAAGGTGCTTGGCGTGCGTGAGATCATCGCGCTTCTCGATACGTGACCATTGTGGTCAACCCATTGCAGTTCACGCCAGGTGCGGCTGTACCACCGCTGTGAGATGGTCCATGGCCGCCCATGGGCTGCCCTCTCTGCCCGCGCGCCTTACGAAGCCACGCCAGTCGGCATACGCTGCCTGGCTCAGTTCACGGGCCTCCGCGGGAAGCAACCGCATCGACCAGTAAGGAAGCATCCGGCGTCCTACACGCCCTCGCGCCAGCTCGACGATTTCGCGGTGGCTGCTGGCTCCCAGTATCCGCGCATAAGCGACGTCCAAGGCATCTTCTGGCCCTTCGATGTACTGCAGGAATCGCTGCCCGTCGAACAGCAATACACCGGTGATGCCTGCATCGTGGTTGAAGCGGGCCGCGTCCTCGACCATCGCTGTCAGGCGTTGCGGATCAAGGTCGGGGAGCGCCTCACTCGCGTATGCGATTGCACGGTTTGCCATGGGGGTTGCGGATGGGTTTGCCTGTGAGCAACTGTACGAATCCCGTGTCAACGCCGGGTCTTCACGCGGCTCTTTTTCCGTGAACGGGGGGGAATTCCTGCGGTTCCGTTGCCCGCATCGGCACCCTGTCCGTAGCGGATCTGGCAGTTGGGGCAGAAGAAGGTACGCCGGTGCGTCGTGCCCATGTACTGCTTGCTGACCGGTCCGCCGCATCCGGGGCAGCTGCGTTTGGTATGCACCTTCCAGTGTTTCTTGAGTTCGAAGCCACGCTTCCATTGCAGGAAATCGAAGCTGTACTCCCGTGCCTGGTTGATGAGCGAGGTCAGCACGCGCGGTGGCAGGTCCCCCACACGGTTGCCTGGATGGATGCGGGTCCGGAACAGGACTTCGTTCTTGATGATGTTGCCCACGCCGGAAAACACCGTCTGGTCCAGCAGCGCATCACAGACCAGCACGTCGGGCATGGCCTTCAGCTTGCGCCGCGCCAGCCGAACATCCCAAGCATCGTCCATGACGTCGGCGCGCCAATCGTAGACGTCATCCAGCGGCTGATTGATCAGTTTGACCGAGCAGGTATAGAAATTCAGCTCGCCCTTGTCGAACTGCAGGCCCACGCGAGGAGCCACGTCCTTGCGGGCGTCAATGCGATAGCTGCCGAACATCAACAAGTGGATGCGCAACGTAACGTGGCTGAATTCCAGAAGGAAATGCTTGCCCCAGCTGCGTACCGCCTTGACCCGGCGGCCCATCAGCGGCGTCAGATCAACGGAGGTCGTGCCGACGGCCTGCCGGACCGTTTTTCCCTTGAAGCGGGCGGCTGCTTCCCGCAACAAAACGATGGACGGACCCTCAGGCATCCGCGTTCTCCAGCAACGCCCGCAGGTGCAGCGCATTGGGTACCGCGTGGCCGAGTGCGGTGTTGTCCAGGATGATCCAGGCGGGGCCCTGCCGCGCCGCCTGCCTGGCCTGCTCTGCCAGATCGCGCAGCTCATTCCCGGCATAGCTGCTGTAGTACATGCGCGGGCGGCCATGCCAGCGCCAGTAGCTCCAGTGCCTCGCACCTCCGGGCACGGCGGCCTGCGGGCAGCGCGCGGGGTCTGCCGCGACGCGGGCGATATCGTGCGACACCATCATGGTTTCGGCTGAATCGGTGAACCAGCTGTCATGCCGCGGTTCGCAGGCCACAAGCGCCGAAGTGCGCCGACGCAGGGCCCGGAAGAACGCGGATGCCGTGCGTCCGTCGTATTCCAGGCGTGGCGGCAGCTGCAGCAGCAGCGCGCCCAGCCGGTCGCCCAACTGCTCTACTCCCTGCAGGAAAGGCTCAAGCAAAGGCGCCGCGCCCTTCAGTCCGCATTCGTGGCTGATGGTCTGGGGCATCTTCACCGAGAAGCGAAAGCCCTCGGGAACACTCTGCGCCCATCGCGCGTAGGTCTCAGGCTTGTGTGGCCGATAGAACGACGAATTGATCTCCACCAGCCCAAACCGTGTGGCATAACGCTGCAGCGCGCTGTCCCCCTCACCGAATCCAGCGGCATCCCGCGAGGGCAACGACCAGCCCGCGCAACCGACGCGGACGGTTGGGACACGGACGTAGGGCGCCTGTCGTTTCATGATGTCGCTTCAGCGCGCCTGCTCAAGCATGGGGTGCGCAACAGCCGCAGCAGACGTTGGCGCAGCAGACGTTGCCGCAGCAGGCATGGCTGCAGGAATGCCAGGCAGTCTCCGCTCGCTGGCTGCCGCCAGGGCCTGGTTGATCCGGTGCGTGGTGCCACGCTGGCCTGGCTCCACGCCGATGAGGTAGACGAAGCGACCATCGCAGCGCAGCTGTACCGATTCCAAGCCTTCAGTGTCAGCCAGAACCCGCTTCAGCGCCTTGGTCCAGCCGCGGCCCGGCGCGCGGGCCAGCTCGACCACCACCACGGATTCGCCGCAATCGAGCGGCAGGGCTTCAAGGCGAACAACCTTGGGCATTGATGCGTTTTCCAGAGCGGTCATGGCGCGAAACTCCTGCGGTATGGCGACGGCCGCAGTATCCACGGGCCCTGCCAAGGCGCCGTCAACGCCGGGCGGTCCCCGCGTGTACGCAACGCGTTCGCATCGTGCACACGGCAACGAGCCGCGGTGTTGATGGATGGCAGCGGAGACTGTCTACAACGCACCTGGGACGCCGCGCCCTGCCACGAAACAGATGCGCCCACCCACACTGAACGAGGTTTCCCATGAGCAAGCTGCCATTCAACCCGACCGGCGATGCCAGTGACCAGGACAAGGCCCACACACCGGACAAGGTACGCACCGACCAGAGCTGGAAGAAGGGCAAGGATATGCCGGAGCAGGAGGAAACCGCACACCCGGACGACTACGAGCGTCCGCCAGCGGACCCGACTGCTGGCAAAGCCGATCGCTGATGCAGGACCGCGCGCTGTGCAGGATTCAAAGCGAATCGAACCAACCAGCGTACGGCGTGTTCTTGATCAGGTACCGGTTGTAATCCTTGCTGCCGTCCGTCCACCACTGCGGCCCGCGCTCGCCCAGCCCGTGCTTGGCCGCATCCACCGCACGCCGCGCCGTGCGTAGCGCCTGCGCATCGCCGCCCCTCATCGCGGCCTGCACCGCCCGGCGCGCGTCCATCAGGCGGGCCACCCAGGTGGCCCGCTCCTGCGCCGAAAGGTGGGGATTGGTGGCCCGCCACAGGCGCCCGCGCACGACGATGTAGCGGCGGTCCGGCGTCAGGGGCGGCGACGTACTCACGGCGTCAGCACGATCTTCCGGCAGTCGTCATCCTTGGCGTCGAACATCGCATAGCCCTGCGCAGCCTCGGACAGTGTCATCCGATGCGAAATGATGTTGCCCGGGTCCAGCTTCCCTTCCAGGATGGCCGTAAGCAGTTCCGGCATCAACCCCTGCACATGGGTCTGGCCCATCTTGAAGGTCAGGCCCTTGTCGAACGCATCGCCCAGCAGGAACCCGTGGATGAAACCGGCGTACACACCCGGAATGCTGACCACGCCGCCGCGTCTTGCAGCCGCGATGCACTGGCGGATCGCCACGCCACTGCTGCCCTCCAGCTTCACGGCGGTCAATGCGCTTTCCAGCGCGCTGCCTTCCGCCTCGAAACCGACCGCCTCGATGCAGGCGTCGACGCCACGCCCGCTGGTCTGGCTGACAATGTAATCGGCCGGATCATCCACCTTGCTGAAATCGATGGGCGTCACCCCATAGGTGCGCTCCGCAAACGCCAGCCGATAGGGCAGATGGTCGACCATGAAGATGGTCTCGGCGCCCAGCAGGCGGCAACAAGCCGCACTCATCAACCCGACCGGGCCGGCACCGAAGATCGCGACGGTCGAGCCCGGCTTGACCCCGGCATTCAAGGCAGCCTGATAGCCGGTCGGCAGGATGTCGGACAGGAACAGCACCTGCTCATCGGCCACCCCCTCGGGGATGCGCAGCGGGCCGACGTTGGCCTTGGGCACGCGCACGAATTCGGCCTGGCCACCGGCCACACCGCCATAGAGATGGCTGTAGCCGAACAGCGCCGCCGGGGGCATCAGGCCCTTGGCATTCAGTGCCGCGCCCTTGCCTGGGTTGGTGGTTTCGCACGCGGCGTACTCGGCCAGCTGGCAGTGGAAGCATTCGCCGCAGGCAATCACGAACGGGATGACCACACGATCACCCGGGCGCACCTGGGTAACGCCCTTGCCGACCTCTTCCACCACGCCCATGAATTCGTGGCCGAGCACATCGCCGGTATGCAGGTCGGGAATCTTGCCGCGATACAGATGCAGGTCGGAGCCACAGATGGCCGTGGCAGTGACGCGCAGGATGAGATCGTCGTCGGCAGACAGCACCGGGTCCGGCACGGTTTCGACGCGCACATCCTTGCGGCCGTGGTAGGTCAATGCCTGCATCATCGCTCTCCTTCAGGTGGGAGCATGCAGCGTGGCACGCACGTGCGGCGCCTCAGGTGACCCCCGGGTGTGCACCGCGTGGAGTGCGCTGCATGCACCGGTTAACAGGCGCCTTCAGCGCGCCCGCGAATCAATGCTGATCTCCCCGGACGTTTCCAGCATTGCCAGGGCGACGTCATGGTGGCCATCGCAGCCGGCCTTGCGCATCGCCACGTCCAGGTCTTCCGGGGCCACGTTGCAGCGGCGCAGCTGGTCCCAGAACACCTTGCCGTTGCGCACCAGCACCACCGGTGCGCCCTCGACCCAGCGGTGCAGGCGGCGGCTGCGCGCGGTGACGAAACCCACCAGCCAGTTCAGGCTCAGCAAAGTACTGGCCAGAATTAGGCCGCCCAGGAGCGAGGTGTCCTCGCCGATCAGCGAGTTCTGCACGGCCGTGCCCAGCAGCACGATCACCAGCATGTCGAACGGCGCGGACTGGCCGATGGAACGCTTGCCACTGAGGCGCGACAGCAGCAGCACTACGATGTAGACGGCCGTGGCCCGCAGCACGAACTCGAACCAGGGCATGCCAAGGTCGAACAGGTCGGTCACGGATTCTCTCCTTGCAGGGCCTGTGGGCAGGGATACAAGACCTTACGTCCACGGCACGTGACCTGCGCCGATGCGGCCGGCTACAGCGGGTGCACGGCCCACTCGCCGTTCGAGAATCCCTTGCGCAGGATGCGATAGGCATCGCGGTCGAACACCGCATCGTCGCGACGCAGCCGCCGTGCGGCCGCCAGCGTCCTTGCACTGCCGTGGTAGAACCAGCCCTCCACCACGTGGAACTGGCGCATGGCCGGGCCCGATTCCTCAATGGCGACCGGGCCAGCGTACGGCCACTCCACGATTTCCAGCAGCGCAAGCGCATCCGCCAGGCGCTGCTGGTGCTCGGCCAAAGCCTCTTTCCCGCAGCACGCGCCCGCGCACTGGCGCAGCATCGACCGGAAACAGGGCCGCCCCGGTGGCAGGCGCTCCAGCCCCAGCAGCGAATAGCACAGGCGATTGTCATCGGCCAGGCGGCGCAAGGCTTCGCGCGCGGCCCGTTCGCTGGAATAGACCCCGTACAGCATCGGCGCCGATGTCAGGTCCACCTCCGCCGAGTGCATCACGCTCACCTCACCCCGGTACAGGCGCAGGCTGAACTGCCGTGGCAGTCGCCGCAGCAGGCGGTTGTACAGCGGCTTCTGGGTTTTCACCATCGATGCTTCCAGCAGCTGTGCGCCGAGATCACCGGCCATGGGCAGATGGCTGATGCGCTCGGACTGGCGCAGCATGGCGGCCTCTTCTGCGGTACGCAGATGGTCCATCACCCGGGTGCGCAGGTTGATGCTCTTGCCGATGTACAACGGCAGGCCACCTTCACGGCCGTGGAACGTGTAGACACCCGGTAGCGCCGGCAGGGCCTGGGCCTGCTCGCGCAGGTGTTCGGGGAAGACATAGCCGGCGGCGCGTGCGGAACGGCGCGCGGCCTGTGCGCTGGAGGGCATGTAGGGCAGTAGTGCGATGCGGAAGGAGCAGCATTCAATGATAGGCAGCGATCGCAACGCCGCCAAAGGGGCGACTCATCACTGCCCTGAACGCTTCACGTTGATGCGCCGCGCACGTTCCCTGCACGTCGCGCCCGGCGAAACGCCTTCACTCTCAGCCGACCCACTGACGGAGACAACGACGTGACCGCTGCCAACAGTCCGACCGTCGGACATACCCGCTGGGCCATCGCAGAAGGGTACATCCCCGCGTGGAGCAATGGCCCGGAACCCGAACTGCAGAGTCACGAGACGTGCTGCATCCTCAATGCGGGCACCACTGATGCCCGGATCTCGCTCATGCTGTATTTCGAGGACCGCGCGCCGCAGGGGCCCTACCGCTTCACGGTGGAAGCGCAGCGCACCTGCCACAAACGCTTCAATGACCTGCAGGACCCGGCGCCGGTACCGCGCGGTGTGGGCTTTTCCTGCGTGATCGAATCGGACGTGCCCGTGGTGGTGCAGCACACGCGGCTGGATTCGCGCCAGGCCGAGAACAGCATCATGACGACCATCGCCCACCCCCTCTAGCACCGCCGTGCACGCGGTGGCGACACTGCGGGGTCATCGCGTTTACCGGTGCACCCGCACAGTGGTGGCCCCTCGCCCCAGGAGTCCCATCGATGGCTGTCCCCCAGTATCCGAAGCCGCCATTCAAGGCGCAGCAGCAGTCCTTCCCTGGCAAGACCAGCAAGATGGAGCCGCGCCCCGACCACGGCGAACAGAGCTACAAGGGCCACAACCAGCTGGCCGGCAAGAGGGCGCTGATCACCGGGGGCGACAGCGGCATCGGCGCCGCAGTGGCCATTGCCTATGCGCGTGAAGGTGCCGACGTTGCCATCGCGTTCCTTGAGAGTGAGAAGGACGATGCCGAGGCGATCGGCAAGCTCATCCGCGAGGCAGGACAGAAGGCCGTCCTCATCGCGTGCGACATCAGCGATGAGGCCCAGGCCGAGCAACTGGTGAAGCGTGTGGTGCATGAGCTCGGCGGCCTGGACATTCTGGTCAACAATGCTGCCTACCAGCGCTACTACCAGTCCTTCGACGAGATCACGATGGA
This sequence comes from Stenotrophomonas sp. STEN054, assembly GCF_056854535.1. Classification (NCBI taxonomy): domain Bacteria; kingdom Pseudomonadati; phylum Pseudomonadota; class Gammaproteobacteria; order Lysobacterales; family Lysobacteraceae; genus Stenotrophomonas; species Stenotrophomonas sp. STEN054. The sequence continues at coordinate 13,441 of NZ_JBXFWG010000005.1, forward strand.
TGACTGGCGCAAGACGTTCGACACCAACGTGCATGCGGTATTCAACCTGACCCGGTTGTGCGTGCCCCACCTGCAGGACGGCGGCTCGGTCATTAACACCGCCTCGGTGAACTCAAAGAAGCCGACGCCGAACATCCTGCCCTACTCCGCCACAAAGGGCGCGGTCGCCAACCTCACCATCGGCCTGGCTGGTTTGCTGGCGGAGAAGGGCATCCGGGTCAATGCGGTGCTGCCCGGCCCTATCTGGACGCCGTTCATTCCCGCCGGCATGGCCGAGGAGGAAGTCGAGCAGTTCGGCAGCCAGACACCCTTCGGTCGCCCCGGGCAGCCGGCTGAGCTGGCATCGGCCTACGTGATGCTGGCTGCCGACAGCGCCAGCTACACCTCCGGTGCGCTGCTGACCATTTCAGGCGGCGCGGTCACCCTCTAGGGGGCGGAGGTGCCTCAGCTGGCCAGTGCCAGCTGGGGCACGCTTGCTTCCCGTGCCGTGAGCCCCGCCAGATGGTCGGCAAATCCTCCAACTGCACGACCAGTGAGCCGGGCGCTGGTGATCACCATGGGCGCCCCCGCCCAACAGATGGATGCACCTTGTGCATGCAGACGCTGCACCAGATCCACGTCTTCGGAACAACGTTGCGCTGCAAAACCACCTGCCGCCAGGTAGGATCGCGTCGAAACACCCATATTGGCGCCGTGCACGCGACCGTGGCCGTCGCCCCAGCGTTCACCCCGTTGGAAGCAGCCGCGAAGCCACGCTCGCTGCGGAGCCAGCTCGCCCAGGTCCACCACACCGCAGAAGACATCGGTACCCGCATCACGCTGCGCAACCAACCATTCGGCAGGCACCTGGCTGTCCGCATCGGTAGACGCCAACCAGCGCGCACCCCGGCCGATCAGCTCGCTCGCTGCAGCGGCGCGGGCCGCACCCACGCAACGCGCCTGCAGTTCCACGGTGACGACGCCAAGCGCACGGCAGACCGCGGCGCTGGCATCGTCACAAGCATCCAGCGCCACCACGACGCACACCGCCTCGCCGCGCAGCGCCGGGTGGGCCGCCGCAAGGGCCAGCGAGCGCAGGCACGCGCCCAGGTTCTCGGCCTCGTTGTGCGCCGGCACCAGTACGCCAATCATCTCAGCCCTTCGTTGCTGGCCAGCGAGAGCGGCGTACGCGTCCAACCCTGCAGCACGAAATCGCTGTCGCGGTAGCAGAAGGCTTCCTGCAGCCCCTGGCCCAGCTGCTCGTGCACCAGCGCGCTGCGGCTGGCACGGCCGGGGAAAGACGGCAGCCAGTGGCATGCCACCAGCAGGCCATCGTCCCTCAACGCCGCATGCACGCCGGCGCGCAGTTCGACCAGCGCGTCCGGGCCCAGGTAGTAGCCCATTTCACTGCAGACGATCAGATCGAAGCGGCCCGCCGGCCACTGCTGCGGGTGCTGCGCGCAATGCACCTGCACATGCGGCAGATGGGCCAGGGTGCGCCGTGCGTGGAATACGGCGCGCGGACTGATGTCGGTCGCCAGCAGGCGCTCGCAGCGGCCGGCCAGTGCCTCGGTTAGCACGCCGTTGGAGCAGCCCAGTTCCCAGCCACGCTGGAAACCGGCGCGCGTCAGGCTCGCCATCAACAGCGCGCGCTTGCGTTCTTCGTACCAGCGGCTGCGGTAGCCGAAGGGATCCTCGGTGGCATGCACTTCATCGAAGTACGGCTGGGCGCTCATGCGAAATAGACCTCATGGGTACGGTAGAAACGGCTGAGAATGTGTGCTGGCAGGATCGGCTCGGCCTGCAGCCGGGCGACGTCGCCGGTCTGCGTGCGGAACCGGGCGATGGCCTGGCGCTTGCGTCCGGCCACGCCGGAAATATCAAGAAGGCGCGGCGCTTCCCACGCCATGTGCGCACAGTTCGGGTCCAGCCAGTGCCAGCCCCACACCGGGTATTCCAGGCGCTTGCAGCCCACCGCATGCGCCGCCCGCCATGCCGCACGCCCGGCGGCTTCATGGTCCGGGTGGCCGTCAAAGCGCCACGGCGCCAGCACCAGGTCGTCGTCGCGCAGGGTCTGCCACAACCAGTCTTCCAGGCCGGCTTCATGGTCGCTCACACCGCCATCGGCAATGCCCAGGTGGACAATGGCGCTGGCTTCAATGGTCAGTTCAGCGAGCGCGTCGCGCAGCTCCTCGCGCCGCGCCTGCCGCAGCCGCTGCGGCGTCCACCAGTTCTCACCGGGGTAACAGGCCTCGCCATCGGTTACCGCCACCACCTTCACCTCCAGGCCAAGCCCGGCGGCCGCGCACATCAGGCCGCCGCAGGCCAGCACTTCGTCGTCGGGGTGCGGCGCCACCACCACTATGCGGCCCACACCGGCACACAGCTCGGCCAGTTCAGAGGCGGGCTGCTGCCACAGCCACGCGCAGCGGTCCCACGCGTGCTCTTCCGAGCCGTGGCCGTGGATGAGGGCTACAGCGCCCATGGCATCACCTGCGTGGCGCATTGTTCGCCCAGCCAGGCCCAATCCTTGTCGCCATGGCTCTGCCGCATGAAGACCGTCAGGTCGGCCCAGCGCCGGGCGTGTGCCTCTTCCATGCACATGGGCGCAGGGCCCATCGCACGGCCGGCCAGGTCCAGCACCTGCGTTGCGGCGCGCTCGACCACGCTGCGCACGCGCACCACCTGCACCCGGTGGGTCAGCTGCGGGGCCAGATCGATGGAGCGGGCCAGCTCACGCAGCAGCGCCGCCGCCGGTGCCAGCGCCAGGTCGGCCTTGCCCAGCAGCCGCGCGCGCAGGCCTTCGCTGCAGTCATGCTGCATGCGCTCAGCGATGGCCGTGGCTGCACCAAACCAAACGGCCGCGATACCCGCACCGCCGTGCCAGAAGCCAGGTCGATCCAGATAGGCGTTCATCGGTCCGATGGCCTCCGCCTGTGCGTCATCAAAGCGCACCGTGGTGGAAGGTACCCGGCCCATGCCGGTGGCCGGCCAGGGATCCTCATCCAAGGCGTGCCACTGCGAGGTGTCCACGCGATACAGCTGCACGCCCTCGCTGCCGCGCACGGTCACCAGCGCCGCATCCACCAGATCGCTGCCCGAACACCATGGCTTGTCACCACGCAGCCGGCCCGCAGCATCGGCGCGCAGCGTGCAAGACGGGCCCTCAGCTGCCCAGACCGCCAGCAGCTGGTCCTCCGGCACGGGGGCGCCCAGCTCCTGCAGGATCGCCGTGGCGTCATAGTGGGCTTCCAGCACCTTGGCCAGGCACAGGTCTTCGTGGCCCATCGCGGCCAGCATCCGCCAGCGCTCCAGCGTATGCCCGTGGCCAGGCAAGGGAAGGTCCTGCAGCTGCAGCAGTCGCTGCCGGGCCAGGTTGGAAAGCGGGGGAGGCAGCACCGGAGCAAGCATGTCGAGTCAACGGCAGGAGTATGGACTGCGAACGTATGCCTGCCGCAGTCACACGGCTGTCTTCCCGGTGTCGCGGGCGGATGAATTCCGGCGGGTCCCTCCTCACGCTCCAATGGTCGCACAGCCAGCAGGCGGCTCTCGCCGCCTGTACTGTTCAGCCGGTGCTCCTGCGTAGCGCCTACCGCAGGTCTGCGATCGGCATCTGGAACGTGAACAAGGTGCCAGCGCTTTCACTCGACTGCACGGCGAGCGTCCCGCCGTGGGACTTGGCAATTTCCGAGGCGATGTAGATGCCCAGGCCAAGCCCAGGCCTGGGACGATCACCCTCCTCGCGCGAGAACGGACTGAAAATAGCCCCCAGCCGGTCCGAAGGGATGCACCCTGCGTTGTGCACACCCAGGATAAGCCGATTGGATTCGGCGTGAACGCTCAGCGTGACGGGCGCCGAACGCTCACCATGCTGGGCGGCGTTGGTCAGCAGGTTGGCCAGCAGTTGCGAAAGCCTGCCGGGGTCGCACACCACGCTGCCTTCAATTCGCATCTGAACGCTGATGTCCCGGCGTCCCGTTGCGATCGCCACCTCTTGCGCGACCCGCTCCAGGTCAGCCTGCAATGTATGGGTTTCCCGCAGCGAGATCGGAATGCCGCCACCCAATCGGCCCCTGGCGAAATCGAGCACATCGTTGATGAGCCCATCCATCCGGGTTACACCGGATGCGATGTGCGCGAGCATCTGCTGCTGACGCTCGGACCCGGCGTCCATCTCCAGCGCATCGGCGGCCATGCTGATGGCCTGCAGCGGGCTGCGAAGGTCATGGCCAAGCACTGCAATGAACTGATCGCGCAGGTCGGCAACCCGCTGCGCATCCAGGAGCGCGCTCTCTGCTTCCAGCACGCGCTCTTCCGTGTCGAGATAGTTCCCGACCAGGTCGGCCAGCAGCTCCATGGATCGCCGCACGTGGGCTTCATCGAAGTTGCCCGGCGTCGAATCAATGGCGCAGAGCGTGCCGAAGAAGCGGCCATCCGGCCGATGGATGGGAACGGACGCGTAGCTCTGAAGCCCGTAGATGCGGGGCGTGTGATGCTTGGAATACACCGGGTGCGCGCTGGCGTGTGCGAACACCACCGAGGTCGGCGCCTGCCTGATCTCGTCGCAGATGGTGGTTTCGAGCACCAGCTGCCCGCCTGGAACCAGCCCGAAGCCCAGCGTGTCCAGCGTGGCGCAGGCCGTCCAGGTGGTCTCTGTCACGCGGGCAATCGCGGCGAACCGCGAGCCGGTGATGTGGGCCACGGTTTCAAGGATCCGCGGTACGGCCTCGATGCGGCTGATCTCAGCGATGTCGTTCAGCAGATCGGGATCAGTCAGGGTGTGCATGCGTTGGCAGCCGGGCGCGGTGGCGCATCATCCCATGAAAGCGGCCCGGCCCGTTTCCGGCCAGATGCAGGCCCGCAGGCTGGCCCGTTGGATCCAACGTGAAGCTGGCCCCAGGCCGGGTGGTGCCCGCAGGCCAGTACACCGTTGAACTGGCTGATTCGGCCACGGCGGTCGTGCAGCAGGCCACGGTCACGCTGAAACCATCCCTGTTAAGTGATGCGGTGAAACAGAGGGGCGCAGACGCGCCCCTCTGCACCATCAGGCCAGCACGAACCGCGCCGGCGTACCGCCCGTGCACGACGGTGCAATCCACACATCAAACGTCCCCGGTTCGGCACGACGCACGCCGTCCACCCCGGTGAACGCCAGCATGGCCTCCTCCAGCAGGAAGACCACCTCCACCGTCTCGCCCGGCGCGATCGCAATCTTGTCGAAGCCCTTCAGCTCGCGCAACGGCCGGTGCTTTGCGCGGGAAGTCCGCTCTGGTTCTGGTGCTGACGTGTTCAGCCCACAACGGCTTTCGGCCACAAGCGGCATACATACACGGTTTGCAGCAAATCGAACCACGGGATCGTCGAATGATTTCCGCATTCGGCAGGCCGGCGTGGTTGGCCTCGACTGTGTTGCAGGCAGGACGCAATTCCACGGCAGCTGCTGAGGCGTTCCCGCGCACCCAGGGCCTACCCCGCGTGGATGATTGCCAGCGCGTCTCTGCTTGAAAGAGGGCGGCCATAATGCCATCCCTGGCCAATGGCTTCTGGAGCGATCCGGCAGAGCTGCAGATGCTGTTCCTCCGTTTCAACGCCTTCTGCAATGACATCCAACCCCAACTCAAGCGCAATGCGATACATCCCCGGCAAGACCGGCCGCAGGGGCGAGTCCTCGTTGATGGCCGCCACGAACATGCGATCAATCTTGATTCCTCTGAACGGCGACTGCGCCAGGTGGGAGAAATTCGCACTGCCTGTCCCGAAGTCGTCAATCAGGAACCGGTACCCCAGAACCGAGAGGGCCTGCATGTTTCTCTTGGCAGCTGCAGACACAAGCTCTTCCCGCTCGGTGATCTCGATGCGGATCTGCTCGGGCAATACGCCAAAATCCCCGGCAATGCTGCTGATGTAGCGCACGATGCACTCCTGCGCCATATCCACGGGCTCGGCATTGATGCTCACGTAGAGGTTTTCATGCTTCCGCAGCGCGGGGGCGAGGTCATTCATGGCGCGGGCCAGCACGTATCGAAAAAGATCCGGACTCAGGCCGAGCTGGTGCGCAATGGGCACGAATACCGCCGGCGGGATCTCATCGTCTCCCGGTGGGCGCCAGCGGCTCAGCGCTTCAAATCCTACAAGCCCATGGGTGCCGATACGGCGAAGAGGCTGGTAAGCCAGCTCGATCTCGCTTCGTTTAAGTGCAAGCACCAAGCGCTGCTGGATGGTCTGCCGGGCCGTGATCTGGTGCTTGATGAGCAAGAACGCCAGCAGCAGCCCCACCGAGGCACCGGCGGCCAGAATAGTGGTGAGCAGGGCCGAGGGCAGTTCGGAGACCATGTGCCTGGGGCTGGTGACAAACGCGCAGACGTCAGCTACACGGCTGCAATGCTGGGCTTGGACGAGAGAGGGAGTACTGTCGCGATTTGTCGGGGAAAGGGTTCGGAACGCAAACGATCGGTCTTTGGTTTCGATGCTGATGAAACTCCTGCGTGCAGGATCCAGACTCTCGAACGCAGAAGGAGATGAGACGGTAAACGTGTTGCCTTGGGCGATCAGATTTGAGCCGCCATAGGGAGAGCCAACGAGATCCGATGCGGGCCAAAGCCGGATGGTTCCGCTGGAGAAGCGTGGCGCCGGAAGGGTGTAAGGGCGCGAGCGCCCCCAAAGGGCGCTACAGACAAGGCGTCCGTCCCGGATGCGGCCGATGTCGCTCATGTAGCTGGAGCGGAATGCGATCTCTTTCAGCGAATCAACGTCGGCCGCCGAGCAGAGGGGCTGCCCGATGCGGGACGCTTGTTCGGCGGCGATGCGCCTTGCCAGAGAGATAGCCTCCGAGCGCGCCACCGCGGCTTCGGCCACGGTCTCTGCGCCTTCCCTGTCGCGCACGTAGAGAATGGCTTGGGCGACGGCGAGCATCGCCAGAAGGCACACCGTCGTGGCCCCTACGACGGTCAAGACGTAGCGAACCCGATCCTTTCCAACGATCAAAGCAACCCCCGATCTGAGACGCGCCATCGCTTCGCTGGGCTTCCCGCCTCATTTACCTTGTAGAAGGCATATCGGCAAGTCGTGCATGAACTCCAGCCCCAATTTCGCAGGCTTTCAGGCCCTGGTCGAGCAAGCACGCATCTGCACCTGAACTGTACAGCCACAGGACGCGAGGCACTCCAGCTTTATGGATGTCTGGGCCGCCCCCGTCCGTAGATCGCCCCTATTACGCGACCATCCGGTGTTGATGACGCTTGGCATCTGCCAGGCGCGCGACGTCAGGCTCGCCCTGCCCTTCGGACCACCCGTGCGCTTGTGCCTGCCGCAGATCCAGCGAGGACGCTGTCCATTCCACGCAAGCGCTCTGCGCTCAGGACCCGCCTCGCCTGTATGACTTAAGGCACTGTGGCTTGACTACACATGTAGTCATCGTGGAGCCCTCGACACAGGGAGGTGCTCATGGCAAAGAAATGGACTGTGCTGGTGATGTCGCTGCTGCTGTGCTGCGCGGGGCCGGTACTGGCCCACACCGCCGATGCGCTGGCTGCCATCGAGCACCACGCCAGCGCGGCGCATTCCGATGCCGTGCTTGTGCAACGGGACGGCCAGCTGCTTCTACAGGGCGGCGCCAGCGGCGTCCGTGAACCCATCCACCTGATGTCGGCAACGAAGTCGGTACTGGCCTTGGCCATCGGCCTGCTCCTCGATGACGGCCGCCTCGCTTCCATCGACACACCCGTCAGCGCGATCTATCCCGAGTGGCGCCAGGGCAGGAAGCGCGACATCACCGTCCGCATGCTGCTGGACCACACGTCCGGCCTGCAGAACGTGCCCAACGCAGGCGCAGAACTGGAAGGTGCGCCGGACCTGGTGAAACTTGCGCTGGCCGCCGAACTCACCGCCGACCCGGGCACCACCTTCGCCTATAACAACAAAGCCACGAACCTGCTGTCCGGCATCATCCAGCAGCTGTCCGGCAGGGCTGTGGATGAGTATCTCAACGACGCGCTGTTCAAGCCGCTGGGCATCACCAGCCACACCTGGATGAAGGATGAGAGCGGAACACCGTTGGGCATGGCGGGCCTTTCGCTGTCGGCCACGGATCTGGCTGCCATCGGCCAGCTCATGCTCGATGGTGGAATGGCGCCAAGCGGGCGGCGCTTGATGAGCGAACGCTCGGTGTCACTGCTTACCGCAGAAAGTGCGCGCTCGCCGGATGTAGGTCTGCTGTGGTGGCGCATTCCGCAATGGGAGCGGTATCGCCTGGCAGAACAGGCACCCAGCCGCCTGGCAGAGCGCGGTGTCCGGGGCGATGTCAGCAAGGCCCTGCTGTCGGCGGCGGGCCGCACGTTCGACAGCAAAGCCGAACTGTTTGCCTTCCTCGCCGAACAACTGGGCCCGCACTGGCCCCAGCAGTACGGTGAACAGATCACCGGCCGCGGTCTGAAGCTGGCGGATCTGTTCGATGTGCAGCGCGGGCCCATTGCTGCGTACGCTGCCAACGGCTATCTCGGCCAGCATCTGGTCATCGTGCCGGAGCAGCGGCTGGTGGCTGTCAGGCTCATCCACCGGCGCGACGACCACGCCGCACCGCTGGATGACTACGCAACATTTCCTGCCGATGTGCTGCGCTTGGCCGAAACGCTCGTTCCCGCTGCAGCGGGTGGCCGATGATGCGGCCTGCAGGTAGTCTCAATCAACCATCGATCCCGCGCCGTCACGTGCAGACTCCGGAAGCAACATTGTCGATTACCCTGAAGGTTCAGCCATGACCAGTACGACGCGTCTCATCGGCGTTGACCACGTCGGGTTTACGGTGTCCTCTCTGGACCAATCCATCCACTTCTGGACCGAAGCGCTGGGGTTCGAGCTTCAACGGCAATCGGAGATGGGAGGCGATTTCCTGTATCAGGTGACAGGCGTTGAGGATCCGAACGTGCGTACGGCAACCGTCCTGGCACCGGGTGGGTTCATGGTTGAGTTGCTGCAGTATTCTGGAGGTCGCCAGCATGGAGCCGCGCCGGAGAGTGCCGGTGCGATCGGCGCTGCACACCTGGCTTTGACCGTGGAGGACATTCACGCGGCCATTGCCCGTGTAGAGCGCGCGGGGTGGAGGGTGAAGGGCAGTCCACAGCCCATTCCGGGCGGTCCACGCAAGGGGACACTGGCGGCCTACGTTTCCGGCCCCGATCACATCACCATCGAGTTCATGCAGCCACCTGGTAAATGAGGGACCTGCACGGAGATGAAGGCTGCAGACGTCCACGCTTCCTGCCACAGCGTTACGGCGCTGCCTTGTCGGAACAGCAGGTTGGCCCACGTGTCCTAGCTGCCCCTTCTCCCTTCGAGTCGTTTGACCAGCGGAATCGTGGTAACGGCCAGAATAGCGATAAGAGCACCCGCATAGCCAAGGCTACCCGGTCCCAGGTGGGTGATGGTCGTGCCGCCGATGACCGCACCGAGACCAATGCCCGCGTTGGCTGCCGATACATTGACAGTACCGGCCAGCGCCTGCGCATCGGGTGCAGCCCGCATGACGCGCACCTGGCAGACCGGGTACAGGGCCGTATTGGCGATGCCCCAGAGAGCAAGTGCAACGAGGAGCGGACCAAGGTTCCGGGCGAACAGCATGGCCAGTGCCATGCCAATGCCCAGCAGCAGGGTGAAAACGCCTGTAACCACCAGGGGAGATCTGTCCAACCATCGGCCCCCCAGCCAGTTGCCTATCAGACCGACCGCGCCAAACCCCATCAGCCACCAGCCGACATTTGCCGACGAAACACGTGCTACCCGTTCCAGAATATCCGCCAGGTAGGTGTACGCGGCGAAGTTGGCGGTGAAGACCAAAGCAGAGAGCAGTACATTTGCCACAAAGAACGGGTTGCGGAAAATCCTGGCCTGTTCGCGCAAGCCCGACCGGGTGCCAGTCTCCTGCCGGGGCATACAGAAGAACAGCACGACGGCCGTTGCCAACGACAGGGCTGACAGCAGCCAGAACGCACCACGCCAGCCAATGCCTTCAGATGCCAAGGTCCCCATCGGAATCCCGAAAAGCATTGCTGCGGAGATTCCCAGATAGACCATGGACACCGCCCGGGAGGCAGCCTCGGGGCCTGCGATCTTTCCCGCGGTTTCGCTCGCGGTGCCCCAGAACACGGGCAGGGCAAGCGCGGGGATGACGCGCGCAATAGCCAGCACCCATACGTTGGGGGCGATGGCAGCCAAGGCATTTGCGGCAGCAAAAAGCAGAAGGATTGCTACGAACAGGCGACGCCGCTCGAAGTGTGCCACCCATGCAGTCAACGGGGGACCGAAGAAGGTGACGACCAGCGCAAACAATGTCACCAGTTGTCCGGCCGTAGAGATCGAGACGGACAGGTCGCGCGCGATCGAGGGCAGCAGACCAATGATGAGGAATTCGGTTGTGACGATCGTGAAGGCCGCCACGGCAAGAATATGGATGGAGCTGGAGCCTGACGCAGCCTTTTCGCTCATACGGGAGCGTGAGGACTGCAGGGAGGAGGGGCCTGCGCTTTTCAATCTGGAGCTTCCAGTGGAGGAAGCGCCAAAGTCTATTTGGTCCTGAACGTCCGAATTTGGATATATTTTCCAGTAATTCTGGAAATTAATTCCATAATTAGACGCGAAGCGAGCCGGCAAGGTGGGCAATCAGAGCATCGACCTTTGGCAGCAACTGTCTGCTTTTCAGCCAAAGCAGATAAAGCGGTAGACCCTTCGTGGAGTAGGAAGGCAGCACCTCCACAAGTTCGCCTCTGGCCAGATGATCCTCGATCAGCCAAGTGGAGAGCTGCGCGATTCCCAGGCCCCGCGCGACGGCTTGCACCAGGATGTCGGCGTTACCAACCTCCAGCCTGGAGGCAGGAAAGTGGTGCTCCACCGGTCCATCGCCTCGCTGGATGAACCATGGACTCGGCGATCCATCCGCCCGTCGATACATCGCCGCATGCAGATCCTTCAGTACGTCCAGGCTGTCAGGTATCGGCCCGTGCCGAGTGACGAAGTCCGGAGAGCAGCAGAACACCCGCCGTTCGTGACCCAAGTACTTGTATCCGATGCTGTCTGGCCACCTGTCGCTCCCGCCGATCCTGACAGCAACGTCTACGCTCTCCTCGGCCAGGTCAACGAATCGATCCGTGAATGAAATTTGCGGCCTGATGCCATCGAAACGTTCAAGAAAGTCGAACAAAGAAGGCATTACCTTCAGGGTGCCATAGGAGGCAGGAAGGTCGATTCTCAGCTTTCCAATGGGTGTGGTCCCTTCAGACCGCAGGACCTGTTCTGCTTCCTCCAGCTCGCCCAGCACTCCTGTACATGTCCGGTAGAACGCCTCTCCGGCATCGGTCAAAGAGAGCTTGCGGGTAGTCCGCGCGAACAGCTTCACATCCAAGCGTTCCTCAAGGCGGCCGACGGCCTTTCCAACTGCTGAGTTCGTCAGGTTGAGCCGTTCCGCGGCTGCGGTGAAGCTCCCCGCGTCCACTACAGCGACAAAGACGTCAATGCCCTTCAACCGTTCGGACGAGTACATGGCCTGGCTCGGTAGCAACTGGGCAGCAGCATATCCGTTTGGAGTGGGACGCGGCTTACAGGGCGCGTCCTGAATGTTCGACAGAGGGCGTGGCCACCGGCGATCGGCTCCAGCCGAGAGTGGCACTCGCATCCCGTACCCGAGCCGACTCTACTTGGCCAAGTATCTGGACCGGAATCTGCACCGGTCGCAAATCGCGAAGCGAGCACCTTGCGGCATTTGGATCAGCGTGCACGTACGATCGCCGCAGACGCCTGGCCCCTCGATTTGCGGGACCCGGCCACCGATCGGTCGATGCCGCCCGGACAGTGGCGTTACCTGCTGTTCGGCCAGACGTTGTGAGCTCCGCGCGTCTTCCGCCAGTGGATCCACAGGATCGCGGCGACGAAGAAAACGCTGCACAGGTAACTACCCTCCGGCCCCTGCGCGCCACCGGTGAGAATATCCGGGCCTTGTGGACGCAGCGCCACCAGCAGCGCGGGCAAGTGCGCATCCATGCCGGTGACGGGCAGTTCGAAACCGGTTGCGAGCAACCAGTTCCACCCCGCGTGCCAGCCCATCACGCCCCAGATATTGCCGGTTCGCAGTGCCCAGGCGCAGGCGAACAGCGAGAACAGGAACGTGCTGAGCATGACCAGGGGCGGCTGGTGCGGACTGAAATGCAGGAAGCAGAAAACGAGTGACACCAGCAGCACTGCCACCGCGACATTCGTCTTGCGCGCCACCACCGACAGCAACCAGCCGCGAAAGATGACTTCCTCCACGCTCGCCTGGAACATGAAACTCAATAGCAGCAGAGCGATGTGCAGCAGGCTGACGGGCGAGCGCCAGGCGTGCGCCAAGCCTGCCGACTGCATGCCGCCAGCCATCCAGATCGCCACAACGACGAGCACGATCGTGCCGAACCCAAGGGCCATTCCACACAGGAAGGTTTTCAGCGGCGCCGGACCGGTGAGCCCGATACTCGCCAGCGACCGCCTTTCGACGAAGCGTACCCAGGCCAGCACGGCCGCCAACGTCGGTGCGAAGCCGATCCACAGCAGCGCATGCAAACCAGCGAGCCCGATCGGATCGCCGCGCGGCGTCGACCAATGCTGCGACTGCATCCACCCGTCCAGCGCGATCACCGGTACCGCGTTGAACAGGACCATCAGGATCGGTGTCAGCCAGACCCAGGGCAGCCAGCCGCGGGCTGGATCGGGCGAATACAGGGCAACGGGAGTCATGCGGGGCTCGAGGTGGACGTGATCGCCGCTGCAAGTTGCCATCCACGCGGGGACGTGGCAACCGATTTGCGACCAAGCCACGGAAGCCGCCGATCAATGACCTGGATCGCCGACGAAAGGGCGCTGATCTGCTGCGTCACTGCGTCCCGAAGGGCGTGATCTGTCGAGCTTCTCCCAAGCCAAGCTCAACAGCGTCGCCAAGTTTCTACACGATAGGCCGTGCAAGACCCTGGACCTCCAGACAACGATCGAGCGACATCACCAAGCTGTTGCATTGAACAGTTGAAGCCGCAGTCGAAAGCGGACACTACCAGCGGTCGGCGCCTCCCTTTTCCCCTGAACGTCCGCTTCCGGTAAGAAGCGGGCGCCATGTTGAGAGTACTGCTCTGTCAGTTCCCGTTCCGCATCTCATACCAGTCTTGAGTCCGGTTGACGATGCGAACCACCGATAGCATCACCGGCACCTCAATCAGTACGCCCACGACCGTGGCCAGTGCGGCTCCCGAATGCACCCCGAACAGTCCCACGGCCGTGGCCACCGCCAGCTCAAAGAAGTTGCTCGCTCCAATCAGTGCGGAGGGTCCAGCAATGCAGTGCGCTACACCCAGGCGGCGGTTGAGGAGATAGGCCAGGCCCGAGGTGAAGTAGACCTGGATCAGGATCGGGACCGCGATCAGTGCGATCACCAGAGGCTGTTTGACGATCTGCTGCCCCTGGAAGCCGAACAGCAGCACCAGAGTAAGCAGAAGGGCAGACAGCGAAACGGGCCCGAGCCGGTGCAGCACAATCTGCAGACCAGCGTTCCCTTTGCGCGAAAGCATCCACTGCCGTAGCAGCGCAGCCACCACCACGGGCGCGACAATGTACAGGCCGACGGACAGCAGCAGCGTGTCCCATGGAACCGTGATCGCGGAAATCCCCAGCAGCAATGCCACTACGGGGGCGTAGGCGACGACCATGATCGCGTCGTTCAGCGCAACCTGGCTCAGCGTAAAGTTCGCATCGCCGCGGCACAGGTTGCTCCACACGAATACCATCGCCGTGCAAGGTGCAGCTGCCAGCAGGATCAGGCCAGCGATGTAGCTGTCAGTCTGCCCAGCAGGCAGCCAATCTGCGAAGACGTGGCGAAGGAATACCCACCCCAGCAGTGCCATCGAAAAGGGCTTGACCGCCCAGTTGATGAACAACGTAACCCCGATACCTTTCCACTGCTGCTGCAGCTGGCGCATCGCACCGAAGTCCACCCTCAGCAGCATCGGGATGATCATCAACCAGATCAGCACCGCGACCGGCAGATTGACCTTGGCCACCTCCGCTGATGCAAGCGCGGCAAAGGCGCCTGGCAGAAAATGGCCAAGGAGGGTCCCGGCCGCGATGCACAGCGCCACCCACAGCGTCAGGTAGCGCTCGAACAGGCCCATGGCTGGGCGCGGCTTCATGGGGAAGCGTCGATCGGCTGCAACTGGCCGATCTGGTCCAGCGCGCCTTGAAGCGCCACGCGATCCTTCCACAGCGTTTCCGGCAACGCCAGTAGAGCACGCAGGCGAATCTTCACGATGGTGTGAGCCCGTGCAAACGCTGCAGCCTTCTCACTATCAGTGCCTTCTACCGCAGCCGGATCCTGCAAGCCCCAGTGGCTGCGGGTGAAATCCCCGAAGACTACGGGGCAGGATTCTGCTGCAGCTGAATCGCATACGGTGATCACCACGTCCATTGGCGCGGCATCCACGAACTCATCCCATGACTTGCTGCGCAGCCCATCGACGGGCATCCCCTCGGCCTGCAGCTGTGCGAGGGCAACCGGATTGACGCAGCCCGTGGGCTGGCTGCCGGCGCTGAACGCGCTGAATGCCTGGCCGCCCCACGCGCGTAGCGTGGCTTCAGCAAGGACGCTTCGCGCACTATTGCCAGTACAGAGAAACAAGACGTTACGTGTCATCGTGCAATCGCTTTGGCAGGAAAGGGAACGTGGGGTCAGCACTTGCACTCGGGAACAGTCGGCACGCATTGCTCGCTCGGCGAGCCTGCGCAGCAGTTGTGCGTGAGGTACTCGATCAAGCCTGCCATGGCAGCGAAGTTGGCGCGGTAGCACACGTTCCGACCTTGGCTCTCGCTCTCCACCAGGCCGGCCTGTACCAATTCTTTCAGGTGGAAGCTCAGTGTTGCCGGCGGTACCTGCAGGGCCATAGCAATGTCGCCCGCCATTCGCCCCGCTGGTCCAGCTTCCACCAGCAGGCGGAAGGCAGCCAACCTGGTGGTGTGACCCAAGGCAGTCAGAGCAGAGATTGCCTTTGATGTTTCCATATTTCTAGAATAGTCGAATGAAAGAGCCGATCACAAGTGCCGAACTACCGAACCTGGCGGTGGCCTCGCTCCCCGCGCCCGACCACCGTCTACTTGCTGCCGCGGACCATGGCCCGCCCAGGATTCTGCTGCTTTACGGCTCGCTGAGGCCGCAGTCGTTCAGCCGTAAGCTGGCCCTGGAGGCCGAGCGGCTTCTGCGCCACATGGGTTGCGAGACCCGTGTATTCGATGCCCATGAGCTGCCCATGCTGGACAGCGTGGACAAGAGCCACCCCGAAGTTCAGCGGCTGCGGGAATGGTCACTGTGGTCCGAGGGACAGGTGTGGGTCTCGCCGGAACGACACGGAACCGTCACGGGCGTATTCAAGAACCAGATCGACTGGTTGCCGTTGGAGGATGGCAGTGTGCGCCCCACCCAGGGCAGGACGCTGGCGGTGATGCAGGTGAGCGGTGGCTCCCAATCGTTCAATACGGTCAACACCCTGCGGGTGCTCGGCCGCTGGATGCGCATGTTGACCATTCCCAACCAGTCATCGGTGGCGAAGGCGTGGCAGGAGTTCGATGACGATGGCCGAATGAAACCGTCTGCGTACTACGACCGCGTGGTGGACGTGATGGAGGAGCTGGTGAAGTTCACGCTGCTGACGCGAGGGCGGACGAACTACCTGGTGGACCGGTACAGCGAACGCAAGGGCGACGAGGTTGCGGCTGCGTTGGCCCGCGCGGCTGGGGCTACAGCTATTTGAGCTCGGCGGCTGCGCAGCCGATCAATGGGGGCCCGCCGCTGGTGCATGGAGAGCGGTGCCGTAAGGCGTGGCAAGTCGAAAGCTGGTGCTGAAGGCTATGTCCGCTATCGGCCAGGAGCGAACATCCGCAATGGTCCAGGAAACAAGCCTCCGCTATCCAAGGATAGCTCCGCACGCCAGCACTACCCTATCGGGCCCTTCTTAGGCTTGTGATCCGTCCGGCGGGGAGCTTGGCCGGATCGCAACCGCGAGGCAGGGCCTCAAGCAGCGGCTCCACTGGGCAGCCGTGCCAGAATGTCCTCCCGACAGGCGTCCAGGATCTCATCCGCGAGCGACGCATCATCCGGGCAGGATCGCGACAATACGATGGCCCCAACCGCCTGAGCGATCAGGGCGATCTGCCGCGCGCGATTGCTTTCAACGGTGGCCGTGTCGGCTTCATTTTTCTGGTCTGCACCTGCTGTGAGCCGAGCTTCAATACCAGCGGCAAAGGCCGCCCTGACCGACGCTGACTGACGAGCGGCGTCACTGCACAGCGCGGCCATCGTGCAGCCGTCGCCGGGCCCGTCCCGGTGCTCTCGGGACAGGTAGTAGGTCAGAAACGCCCGCTGATCCACCTCAGCCAGCGCCTCGGCAGATTTTGAAAAGCCACAGCTCGCGGCTTCGGCCATCAAATCGGCCTTGGAACCGAAATGCTTGTAGAAGCCGCCGTGGGTAAAGCCGGCTGCCGCCATCAGGTCCGCAACACCCACCCCGTCGTAGCCCCGCTCCCTGAAGAGCGTGGATGCGGTTTCGACGATGTGCGCCCGGTTGGCCTGCGCTTGTGCCTTGGTGACCTTCATGACCCGATGTCTCGTGACGCTGTACTGCGGAAGGATGGCACTATAGCACGGATTGATTATGCTCATCATCAATCCATTGACATTTAAGATTATGATCGACATCATTGAGGTGGAGTTGCAGCGCCCACGGCTTAGGCCTCTCCGTAACAGCCCTCTCAACGATTACGCCCCCACACCACATGACGACCACGACACTCTTCCAGCCCTATCCCCTTGGCCCTCTGACCCTGGCCAACCGCATCGTGATGGCACCGCTGACGCGTAACCGCGCCGGAGCCGGCCTGGTACCCACCCCGCTGGCCGCCACCTACTACGCCCAGCGCGCCTCGGCCGGCCTGATCATCACCGAGGCCACCCAGATCTCGGCGCAGGCCCAGGGCTACCAGGACACGCCGGGGCTCTACACGCAGGATCAGATCGATGGCTGGCGCAAGGTCACCGATGCCGTGCATGCCCGTGGCGGGCGCATCTTCGTGCAGCTGTGGCGCGTGGGCCGCATTTCGCACGTGGACCTGCAGCCCGGCAATGCCGCGCCTGTCTCCGCCTCGGCCATTCGTGCGCAGACCAAGACCTTCGTCCATAACGGCTTTGTTGATGTATCCGAGCCGCGTGCGCTGGAGATCGACGAGCTGCCCGGCATCGTCAACGACTTCCGCCAGGCCGCCGCCAATGCAATCACCGCCGGGTTCGATGGCGTGGAGATTCACGGTGCCAACGGTTACCTGCTGGAACAGTTCATCAAGGACGGCGCCAACCAGCGCACCGACGCGTACGGCGGCTCGATCGAGAACCGCGCGCGCCTACTGCTGGAGGTCACCGCCGGCGTAGCGGAGGAGATTGGCGCGGACCGCACCGGCGTGCGCATCTCGCCGGTCTCCCCGGCCAACGCCATTGCCACCGTCAGCGACCCGCAGCCGCAGTACGACTACATCGTCGACCAGCTCAGCGCGCTGGGCATCGTCTACCTGCATGTGGTCGAAGGCGCGACCGGCGGGCCACGTGACGTCGCGCCCTTCGACTTCGATGGGCTGCGCGGTCGCTTCAAGGGGACCTATCTGGCCAACAACGGCTACGACCTGGACCTGGCCAGCACGCGCCTCACCGAGGGCAAGGTGGACCTCGTTGCGTTTGGTCGCGCCTTCATCAGCAATCCCGATCTGGTTGAACGCCTGAAGACCGGCGCGCCCTTGAACGCATTGAACCCAGCCACGTTGTACGGCGGCGGCGCGGAAGGCTACACCGACTACCCCGCATTGACCGATACGCCGCAGTAACCCGTCCAACATCGCCCCGCTGCACACCCGTTTGCCCACGACATTCCAAGAGACACACCATGAGCATGCTTCCTGCCGTCCTCATCACCGGCGCCTCCAGCGGCATCGGCACCGTCTACGCCGAACGCTTCGCACGCCGCGGCCACAACCTGGTCCTGGTCGCGCGCGATGCGGCGCGACTGGAGACGCTGGCCGCCCGCCTGCGTCAGGAAACCGGGGTCACCGTAGACGTCCTGCCGGCCGATCTCACCCAGCGCACCGATCTGTCCAACGTGGAAACCCGCCTGCGCGACGACGCCCGCATCGGCATCCTGATCAACAACGCGGGCATTGCTCAATCCGGCGGCTTCACCGAACAGTCAGCCGACAGCATCGACGCCTTGGTGACGCTGAACACCCTCGCCCTGACGCGCCTTGCCGCGGCCATCGCCCCGCGACTGGGCAACGCGGGCGAAGGCGCTATCGTGAACATCGGCTCGGTGGTGGGTCTGGCACCCGAGTTCGGCATGTCCGTCTACGGTGCAACCAAGGCCTTCGTGCTATTTCTCTCGCAGGGACTCAGTCTGGAGCTGTCGCCCAAAGGTGTCTACGTACAGGCCGTGCTGCCCGCGGCAACCCGCACCGAGATCTGGGAGCGTGCCGGCATCGACATCAATACGCTGTCGGAGGTGATGGATGTCGGCGAGCTGGTCGATGCGGCCCTGGTCGGGTTCGATCGTCGTGAGACCGTGACCATTCCGCCGCTGCATGTGGCTGAGCGCTGGGACACGCTGGACGCGTCGCGTCAGGGTCTGCTCTCGGACATCCGGCAGGCGCAGGCTGCAGTGCGCTATCGCAGCGTTGATTGAAGTCCTGGTCACACAGGTACGCCACCATGACGATTTCCGACACCCGCCCCGCATCGGGCACTTCGTTCGAGAATGCACCAACCCGCTCGCTGGAGGTCGCTGGCACCCCGTTCGCGTACCGTGAACTTGGTCCACAGGGCGGCATCCCTCTGGTCATGCTCAACCATTGGGGCGCGGTGCTGGACAACTTCGATCCGCGTATCGTTGATGGTCTGGCCAGCAGGCATCGGGTCATCGCCATCGACTACCGGGGCATCGGAGGTTCGGGAGGAACGGCGCCGGTGACCATCGCAGAAATGGCGCGGGATACCCTCGCCCTGATCCGTGCGATGGGCTTGACCCGCGTCGATCTTCTGGGCTTCTCGCTCGGCGGCTTCGTCGCGCAGCAGGTCGTGCTGGACGCACCTGATCTCGTGCGCCGGCTCATCCTGACCGGTACCGGGCCTGCGGGTGGCCGTGGTATCGACCGGGTGGGTCGCGTGTCCTGGCCCTTGATCATCAAGGGCCTGCTGACCCGCCGCGACCCCAAGTACTACCTGTTCTTCACCGCCAGCGCCCGCGGCCGACAGGCGGCGCGCGACTTCCTGCAACGGCTCAAGGAGCGCAGGAGCGATCGCGATAGATCGGCCTCACCCGGCGCGTTCCTACGGCAGCTGAAGGCCATCACCGCCTGGGGCAGGCAATCGCCCCAGGACCTGGGCAGCATCCACATTCCCGTGCTGGTTGCCAATGGCGACAGCGACATCATGGTCCCAACCCCCAACAGCGGCGACTTGGCGCGCCGCATTCCCCACGCGACGCTGGTCATCTACGACGACGCAGGTCATGGCGGGATTTTCCAGTATCACGCCGAGTTCGTCCGGGAAGCGCTAGCGTTCCTCAAAGACTGACGCCCCCCTTGCCCCCGCAGCCTGACTGCACCCACGCCACCAGAGATACACCGCTCATGAAAGCCTTCCTCATCGACCGTTATGGCAAGAAGGAGACGTGCCGCCTCGGCGACACCCCATCGCCGGTGCTCCGGGATGACGATGTACTCATCCGCGTACACGCTGCCAGCGTCAATGCGCTGGACACCAAGATCAGGACCGGGGAGTTCAAGGTGATCCTGCCTTATCGCCTGCCGCTTGTTCTGGGCAATGACCTGGCCGGCACGGTGGAGCGTGTGGGCGCTGGGGTTCGCCAGTTCAAGCCGGGCGACGAAGTGTATGCACGCCCCGACGATGATCGCATCGGCACCTTCGCCGAATTCATCGCCGTCAAGGCAGCATCTGTTGCACGCAAGCCAAGCAATCTCAACATGGTGGAGGCAGCCTCGTTGCCGCTGGTTGCGTTGACGGCGTGGCAGGCGCTGGTGGAAACCGCGCAGCTGAAACCGGGCCAGAAGGTCTTCATCCAGGCCGGCTCAGGCGGCGTCGGGACCGTGGCGATTCAACTGGCGAAGCATCTTGGCGCCTTCGTTGCTACCACGACCAGCACGGTCAACACAGCATGGGTCAAGGACCTGGGCGCGGACGTGGTCATCGACTACAAGCAGCAGGATTTCGCTACGGAACTGCGCGACTACGATGTGGTACTCAACAGCCTTGGCAAGGATGAGCTGACCCGCTCGCTGCAGATTCTCAAGCCGGGTGGCCATCTCATCTCCATCTCCGGGCCGCCCACGCCCACCTTTGCCGCCGCGCGCGGCCTTGCCTGGCCGATTCAGCAGGTCATGCGACTGCTCAGCCATGGCATCCGCAGCAAGGCCAGGCAGAAAGGGGTGAAGTACACCTTCGTGTTCATGCGTGCCGAAGGTCGGCAGCTGAGCGAGATCACCTCGCTGGTCGAGTCCGGTGCGATCCGCCCTGTCATCGACAGGGTCTTCCCGTTCCAGGACACCCAGAGCGCGCTGACCTATGTCGAGAGCGGCGGGGCCAAGGGCAAGGTTGTTGTCGAGTTGCCGTAGGCTGCGACCTTTGCAAGCTACGTGGGAACATGAATATTGTCATCCCTGAGAATTCGGTGACACCGCCCTCGCATGTCCGTTTCCGGCCAAAAGGAGACGTCTCTTCTACGGCAGCTTGCCCGCGAATCCCACTGAATCATGCCTCGTCCGAGCAGCGCGGCTTCCAAGCAGAGGTCCCTCGTGGCAGAACCAAGAGTGAGATGGCGAAGTCATAGTGGTCGGCAGTGACCTTCATTTCGCGAAGACTGGTTCCACTTGCCACATATGGAAACCAGAGCCTTGCGTCCGTCTCAACGCCTGCTGTGTTCTTCGGCACGTCACTAGACGCAAGTACAGCGCCCGGGACTGGGATGACCTTGCGCCGCGACGGGAAGAACGCACCGCTACGAAACGCGGACTGGCTTGCTTTGGACTTCAGGACGTACCCATCGCGGTGAATAACTACCACAGCGTTGTGGTCCGTGTAACCAATCCAGCGAAGTAGTGCTGCTGTCAGGGATACGCCGTATCTATCGGCACAACCGCTTATGGCATCAAGACTAGCCTCAGTGCCCATCTGCGCACGAAAGTCGTCTAGCGGCATCAACAATGTCGACGCGAAGTAGTCCGCCTCGGCTTCAATATCCCGTTCATCCAGGTCGAGATCGACCATATCTTCATCGGTGCACTGAAAGCACTCGCGTTCATGGCGATGTAATAAATAGTGCCCTAGTTCGTGAGCCTGGGTGAATTTGATCCTGCCCAGTGACCTTAGGGCACTGTTGTACAGAAGAAGCCAGCGTTTGCGCCCGTCATTCGGGAACAGAGCACCGTCAAAGTTGTTGATCGCCTCCCCACGCACTTCGGTGATGGGGTCATCCCACTTGAAGATGTTCGCGGCCTCCAACGCCAGGCTCTGCACGTCTATAGGAAATCTAGGCGTGCCGTGGGCTTGCGAGATGGCATTTAGCAGATTCGTAAGCCTGTAAGCGGCCTTCGACGGGGTCAGCGCCGCGGACCTATCCCTTTCTGAAGCTGTCGACGATCTTCCTGACACGTTCCCTGTCCTCCGGCTCTAGGTTGCTGTAGTTGCGGAAGAAGGCTTCATCCAAGTGCCTCTCCTCCGGGCTCCCGGTCTCCTCGTGAAGCAGGAAGTCGACCGTAACGCCAAAGACGCCAGCGATCGCACCCAGCTTCTCAGCTGATGGACTGGGAGCTTCCTTGCGATTCTCTATCTCCCACAAATAGCTCTTACTGATGCCAGTCGCATCCGCCAAGGCGTCGAGTGTGAGGCCGGACTTTTTCCGAAGATTTTTGACCTTGGTCTGAAGGGCTTTGTTCATGTTTGTGCATAAGGTCAGTGCAATCTCAAGTTGCACTATACCGAACAAGATGTTTGACAGTAGCGAATAAGCACGGCAGACTCGGCTATGTTCGGTCCACCGAACATCCACTCATGCAATACCGATAGCGCCCAAGGAGGCCAGTATGAGCAAGCCCAGTGGGCTCAAGCCGGGTCAGCCCGCCCCGACGTCGGGTCAGTACCAGATCATCGGCCCACGCGGGGGGCAAGGTGCCGAGCGCACCGTGGTGCGCCGGGAACCCCTGCCACCGACGCCGACCCGCGGATCAACCTATCGACTGGTCGATCCCACCAAGACGAAGCGCTGAGCTAGGTCGGAGGGGCGGTGCCTGGATGCGGCCGCCCCCTCTTCGGACTGATCAAGCCATCAAATCCCGCGAGCGCCCCCGTGCGAGCAGTCGAACCGAGCGCGCGAATCGTGTCATCAGGAGAGAAGCAATTGAGTACCAGCGTTCAAGCGGCAGCACGTTCAGGCATCGCCTACGAGAACCAGCTCCTGGGTGCCTTCATCTACGCATTGGGTTACGAGAGCGGTAGAACTGGAAAACCCTTGCCTGTGAACCTGTTCCAGCAGACCCCTCTCGACGGCACGTTCGGCGATCTCATCGCGGGGGGGGACTGGTGTGTGGCGTTGGAGTTCAAGCGCAGCTGGCCGGCCGCACGCTCAGAACGCGGAAAGTGGCCACCGGCCAACCTTCAGCGCTACCTGGAGGATAAGCAGATGCAGGATATCGCCAAGAAGGCCCATTTCTTGTGCTTCGGCGCGAAGGATCAAGATGAAGTAACGATTGGTGCAATGCGCTACTCCGCATTCTTGCGGGATCCCGAAGCGAGCAAAGGTCAGGCCAGCAGAGGAACGGCGATGGTGGATCTACTGGTTAACTGCACTGGGCTTGATAGACAAACGTCTCCGCTTGGCGTGGCACCAAAGGTCCTCGAATCCTATCTGAGGCGGCTCAGCGTAATGAGGAAGCTGATGGGAAGCGGAGAACCCCCAGCGCAGTGGCTAGCCGTCGCCAGTACAGCGCAAGGCTACAGAATCCGTTCGGCTGATTCACTGGAGCAGCTCCTTGATATGCCAAGAACCCGCTCATGGGAGAGATCCGCTGAGTTGGGCAGAACGCCCGAGCACAAGAAGAGCTTCGACCGGGAACGGTAGGTCTCCCAATACATTGCCTTGCACCCCTTCGATGACAGTTGATACGCGCTACTCGCAATCGACGACCGCTTCCGGCCAATATCGGTCATTGCCAGCGCCTGAACTAGGCTGTGCCGAGAAGCAGGACAAGGCGCTTGAACCGGTACCTATATTTCACTCAAACTCGAGACGGTAGTGAGCGGCGACGTGGGAAATTTCTGTCGACACAGCAGCGGATTGCACTACAAGGTTATGGCCCTGGCGTTCTGCCTCGCGCGGTTGGCCCAGGCGTCATTGCTTCGCCCGGTCTCGAACCTCGTAACCTACCTCCGTTTGGGCGGAGGTGGTTGCTAATCGCGCCAGGGCCACACCATATCGTCCGTGATTCGGCGCAAGAAAGTCCGCTGCAGGGAGAGACCAGACTTCTCGGCCCCGTGTTTCCAGCGTGGCCGGTTCATGGCCCAGTGCCGGTGCCTGCGGGTCCGCTGCGCCTCATCCACCGTAGCGGCGTCCGCCTCCTCCTGCATCCAGCACAGGGCGCGCCGGTCGGCGCAGTAGTTGAACAACACCCAAGCAGCGAAAGCCTCTTCCGGGTCGTCGCGCCGCCAGTACTCGCGCCACCAATGGCGGGCGCAGGCTTCCATGTAGCGCAAGCGTGCTGCACCCCGACGGACCTCCTGGGCCCACGAGCGCGACGGGCCTTCAGGCCATGCGTCGGCCACCGGCAGCTCGTTGCCGACTAGGAAGCCGCGCAGGACCTCCGCACGCTGCTGGCGCCAAGGTACATGCGAGTTCAGGTCGCGCGTGATCACTGCCTCGAGCCAGGCCATGCCGTCGTTGAGTTGCGCCGCGAGCGCCAGTTCGTACAACTGCGCATCGGTGTTAGTGTGCTCCGGGTCAAGGAGAGCCTCGCGCAGAGCGATGACCTCGGCCGAGGCCGGGACCCGGAACAGCATGTGCCAAAGGTCGGGCAGATTCGCCGTGCCCATAACCCGTGTGCGCATAGCATGGCCCACGGACCGCCATATGCTCGCCCCAAGCTCCGGCTGCGCAATGAGCAGTGCTTCGGCGATCGCCAGGAACAGGCCCTCGGCCAACTGCACGCGCCGCACGAACTCCGCGCTCGAAGTCTCGTGTCCGTCGATCCACCGCGTGAGCAGGTCGGGAGCGTGCTGTAGGATGGCTTGCCCGTCTTCGCGCGTGACGAACTCTAGATACAAGCTGGCACCCTCCTTGCGCGCCTTGGCGACGCGCCCGCGTGCCGTCTCGCTCGCACGCTGGTACGCCTCCTGCTGCGCTGCTTCATCAAACGCGTGCTCGAATGCTTCGGCCGAGTTCGGATCCTCGGGCGGCATGGGTCGAACTGAGTACCACGGCGGTCGTTTCGATGCGTCCGTGCGCTGGACGAAGATCTGAGCGCCGGGGTCGGGGGCATCATGCGGACCACCGGCGAGGATGGCATCCAGCCGCTCCATGGCGGCGCGGACTTCCGAGGCGTCGTTTCCGCGCAGCCGCACGGCCTCCAACAAGCGCCACGGCGCCAGGCGCATGGCAACCTGCTCGAACGGCTGACCGCGTGTGGCCTCGATGAGCGCACCTGATGCCGCGTGCGCCGCGAACGTGTCGCCATGGAGCGTAAAGCCCCAGCCCGCCTGGTCCAAGTGCGTACCAAGGCGACGGGGATCGGCGGCGGACATAACCATGAACGCCAGACGCACGTCGATCTCGTCGGTCGAGTTCGTCTTGTCCAGCAGCCAGCCCCATGCCCTATCGCTCAGCGTCGGTGGCTCGGTGATCAACAGCACCAAGACGTCCTGCTGCTGCTTGGGCGAGCCAAACCGATAGCGCTCGATCAACTGATCGACCTCAGTGCTGTTCATCGGGCACAGGTCATCGGTGATCCTCGTCGCGATGCCCGACAGGTCGGCTTCCACGACCAGCACCGCCTGCGCCAGTGCGTCGAGATCGGTCAGTTCGCTCAGCAGCAACTGCGTCGCGGCATGGGTCTCATCGCCTTCGCGGGGATCGCGTTCGAATGTTCGCAAGGTTCGGGCCGCTGCGGCCTGCGGGGGCCCGTGCAACAGGAGCGCATCAGTCTGGTGCCAGGCGCTCGCGGCGCGTGCAACCACAGTCATCGGAGCCCGCGTCACCAGTTTGCGATGCAAGTCCGCCAGCACCCGCGGCGCGCAGCGCGCCAGGACCGCCTGCTGCTCATCGAAGCTAATGTCTTCGCGGGTCGCGTAAGGGCCGGTTCGCATGTCGACCAGCGGGAACTCGCGCGCCGCGTCGGCGACGGCTTGGCAGAAGGCGGCGGGTGGCTCGAAACTCGGATCGAACCACACGTCATCGCATTTGCGCAGACGCACGTGCAGCGGCAGGGTCTCATCCACCAGCACCGCTGACACGTGTCGGCGCTCCAGCCGAAAGTATAGGCTTCGGCCGGGATCGGACAGGTAGTGCTCCTCGTACGTAAACGGTCGGCCCATGACCACGTTCAGTGCCGCTGCGGCCTCGTTGTCTTCTTCACGGCCCGACACGTGCAGCAGTAATTCGGTCACCCGCCGCGCCAGTTGCGGATGTACGTTGACTTCAGGCACGCGGCTTGCCATGTCTGCTGCGGCCGCCCGCACGCATTTGGCGACGGGATCGGCATCGACCGAATTGAACAGGTACACCCAGCGCAGCTGGTCCCACGCCCGATGGTTCGAGCCGGCGGCCGCGGCAATGGCAGCCAAGCGCAACGCGGGCACCGCATCGACCAGCGGGTAACCCTCGACCAGGGCGGGCAAGTGGTCTGTCCACTGGCCCTCATCGCGATCAACCAGAACCATCGCCTCGCCCAGGAGCATGATCGGGCCCGAGGCATAGACGCCGATGCGCTCGATCCATCGCTTGCGCCGGTGCGCATCGCCTTCCGCGTCCGGCTCGGAATTAGTGCGCAGGTCCACCTCGCGCGAAATGACGCGCAGCCATTGCTCGGCGCGGACGAATATACGCGCACGCACCGACGTATTGCCGCGGTCAATGCCACGCAGTGCCTCGACCGCGGTGTGCCGGCTGGCCGCGTGGTTGTAGCGATGTGACAGCTCGATCGCATCGAGCAACGCGTCGGGCATTTCAGCCGCCAGCGCCTGCACCTCGGCCTGATGGTTCTCGGCCAAATTCTGCGTTTGCAGCCACGCCGCCGTGAGGACGCCGAGCAAGGGGCGGGGCGGTCCCGACTCGAGGGCGATGGATACGGCGGCACGCAGGATTTCCGGGCGCTGGTCTAGGCCACTGATGGGATCGAGCCACTGCTCGAGTGCGGACTCCAGCGCCTCGCGTGTGGCGTGCGGGCTGGCGGACAGCAACTGCACGGCGGTGGCGCCGAGGGCGTGGTTCACCAGCGAGGGTGTCAGTTGCAGCGTGCCGTCCGAAAGCCGGGTGAAGAACGCGGAATCGGCCAGCTCGCTCAGGCGCTGGTATACCTCCCCTGGGGCTAGGTCCGAGCGTGCGGCGGAATCACTGAGCGCCTTGAGCGAATAGGAACGGTTGCCCTGCTGAAACCCGATGGCCGCCGCGCGCAGCCATTCGGCCCATTCCGGCGCGGAGAACGCCTTGTTTGCCGACGCGCCGGCGCTATCGCTGCCATACTCCCATAACAGCCGATGCAAGGTCACCGCGCCGGCGTCGACGAGCCGCTCGTGGAAGCGGATCACCAGATCGAACAGCCGGGGTATCCGCGCGGTCGTGTAGAGGTCAGGGTGTAAATCCGCGCGGCGCAAGCCGTTCAAAGCGAGCATCTGGTCGAACTCGCCGTCGGGCTTGAGGTCGTATCCCTCCACCTCGAAAGCCACGGCACGATCCACCAGCGACGCGAGCCGCCGCAGCTTGACGTCGAAATGAAGCATGCGAGTGGTCGTGATCGTGCGCACCCGACCGACGAACTCCACGCCCTGCAGGACCTTGAGCAGGCCTTCCCAGTTGGCCTGCGGCTGCTGGCTCATGCCGTCGAAGATCACCAGCAGGACCGGCCCCTCAGCGGGCGGGCGCAGAAGCATACGCTCCAGTCGGGCGCGCCAATATTGCGCATCGCGCACATGCATCATCTCGAGCAAGCGCTCGGCCAAGAAGGACTTGACCTCGTACACCGACCCTAGATCCCGCCCACCTACCGCAGCGGCCGGGATGAGCAAGGTGGCCGGCAGGTGGTTGGCCCGCTCGATCAGCCAATCGATAACCGCCCAAGTCTTGCCCACGCCGAACAAGCCGGTCACGCAGGCCGGCGACGCGGTACCGGTGTGTTCGCTCCACCACTCGTCCAACTGGCGCAACACCTGCGCGCGGTGGATGTGTCGCTTGGCGCCACCGGACACGACTTGGCCGAAGTGAGACTGCGATTGGCGCGGATCGGTCCATATCGAGCGCAGGCGCGCGAACGACTGACGACGAACGACGGCGGTGCCGATGTGCCAAGCGGCCAGATCGCGGCGCAGACGCTCGATCGCCGCGCCCAAGGGCTTTGCCAGCCGGGCGGCCAAGGCACCGGCGGCCGGATCGAGCAGCTTAGATACGAGCGCGGGATTGGAGGCCAGCAGCGCGGCCATGGCAGGGTCGTCGTGAGATTTCCAGTCGACGATCAGGATGGCGATGCCGTAGCCGTTGCCGTGCTTGAACAGCTGCCTCTCGAGCTGCTCATCGGCCTCGCGCGTGGCGGCCAGGATCCACGCCTCCAGTGCCGGGTCCGCCACGATCGCCTGATCGATCTCGCCCAGCAGAAGCCGGTCATTGAGCGAGGTGTCGTCCCGGTAGCGCTTGCATTCGATGCGTAAGAACCGCTCTTGTCGTCCGGTGGTGCCGGCGTCCGCCCCGTACTGGAAGCCCGATTTGGCCACCGCGACCGAGACCCCGACCAGCTCTCCAATCAGCGCGGCGGTCAGGTGCTCCAATCGTGTCGGCGGATCGATGGCCTGCACCAGGGCCTTGAGCTGGTCAAGGTCTGAGGTAAGCGCTACTGCCATTCCCTTTCTCTCGAAAGACGGCGCACCTCGCCGGCACGGTGCCCCCACTCAGTGGGGGCCTCGCACGGACCCCGGCCTAACGTGTGCGGCACCGGAATCTTACTAGAGAATTTCGAGGGCGCGACAGTGCTTGGAGAGCTCCGATGAGGTGGATGAGGGCGCGTCCTGCGTCTCGTGTAGGTCCGATGCGTCCTAATCGCCCTGCTGGAGGTTGCCGTGGGGCTGATGCGCGAGATGCCCAAGAACATGTTGATAGACACGCGTAGCTCCACTCGCCGCGCTAGGCAGAGGGTAATTATCACGCCGCATGCGCCGCTGGCATCTCAAAGTTTGATTGAAGGCGGCGGTGCCGCTTGGATGATCCGCAGCGCGCCTCAAACCGCAGTATGCGATTTTGGTCGAAAGCAGACGTTACCACCTAGCATCCCACCAAGCGGTCTCAATGACCGCTTCCGGCCAGAAGCGGACGTCCATGCGGCACGGTCCTAGCCTGCGCTTGCCCCAACGCCTTGTTGCTTTACCGCTGCACGCCACGCGGGCCACGCCTCGCCGATCACGCCCAGCGCGGACTTTAGGAACAGCAGCGCGATCACCGCGCCTGCTGCGATGTCCGGCCAGCCGCTTCCGGTCAGCGCTACGCCACCGGCAGCCAGCAGCACACCGATGTTGGCGGCGACATCATTGCGGGAGCACTCGAAGGTGCTTTTCATGTTGATATTGAGCGCGCGGAACCGCCACAGCAGTGCCAGGCACGCCAGATTGGCCCCCAGCACGATGGCGCCAAACCCGAGCATCAAGCCGCTGGAAGGCGGCACGCCGTGGATCAGCTTGCCGACCACCTCTACCACAATGAAGACAAAGAAGGCCAGGATCAGCAGCCCCTTGGCGAGGGCAGCACCAGCCTCCCAGCGCGCCCCCCGGTTCACTGCCCACAGGCTCAGGCAGTACACGATCGCGTCGCCCAGCATGTCCACGGCATCGGCCTGCAGGGCACTGGAGTGCGCCACGATGCCCGCACCGAACTCGATGAAGAACATCGCCAGGTTGATGATGAGCACCGCCACCAGCACGCGCCGCTGCGCGCCGTGCAGGGCGAGTGCTTCCAGTTCCTGGCGCTTGTGGCCGCAGCAATGATCCATGGTGCGCTTCTGCTTGAAAACGGATGACGCAACCGTTATCAACCCTGTAGCCCCTACAAGGTCAAGCCCATGCCTGCCCACCTCACCATCGGCCAGCTGGCCCGCCAGACCGGCATCAAGGCTGAAACCATCCGCTACTACGAGAAGATCGGCCTGCTGCAGCCGCCGCTGCGTTCGGAGGGCAACTACCGCTACTACGGCGCCCAGGACCAGCGGCGCCTGTCGTTCGTGCGCCGCGCGCGCGAGCTTGGCTTCTCCATCGAACAGATCCGCGAGTTGATTGCTTTTGGTGAACAGCGCGAGCACGAGTGCAGTTCGGTGGACGATGTGGTGAAAGCGCACATCGCGAATATCACGCGCCGGATCCATGATCTGCAGGCGCTGCAGGGCGAGCTGGAGCGGATGATTGGCAATTGCCCGGGCGGCCGCGTTGCCGAATGCAGGGTGCTTGAAGCCCTCCAGCCCCCGCTAAGAGCAGACCCCTGAGACCGAGGCGTATCTGCACGGTCGGGCAACTTTGGCACCGGGCTGCCTCCACGTTTTAAAGATCCCAGACCGCACTACCGGGCTACTACTGTGCGGTTCACCGCTTGCCCGGCTGGTGCCCTCGCATTGCCCACCGCTCATGATGACGACCATCATGAAGCCATATGTCAGTGCCAAGGTTGTGCAGTCAATGGGGTCAGAGCGTCGCCAGAGACTGCCAAGCCGCACCACCCAACGGCTGGACGACAGCCCATCGCTGCCCGGCGGTCAGCTGTCGTCCATTGGTCAGCTACAGGTAGTCCCGATTGGAACTGGCGTCGAATCCATCCTCTACGGATCGGTGACGCCGTTAGCAGCTCGTTGCTACTTCAGCAAAGGAAGACGTCCGATGTAGTCCATCTTGCCGATACGGACACCCTTATGACGAAGAATCGCGTAAGCAGTCACTGTATGGAAGTAGAAATTCGGAACGGCATGCTGGTGGAAATAGTCCTTTCCGAGAAACGCTCCTGACCAGCCTGCGGGGGAAACAGTCCTCAACTCCCAGCCAGCAAAGTTGCCTTTCTCCATGGATGCCACATATGCAATCGTCTTCTCAATCAGAGCTCTGAGTTCCGGAACACTTCTCTCGGTGTTCGCAGACACTGGCACCTGATTGCCGCTCAAGACCGATACTGAAAGCCTCGCGGTGTCACACGCCATCTGAATCTGACTGGTAAAGGACAACATATCGGGCGCGAGGCGGGAACCCAACAGAACCTCAACATTGAGGTTGTTGGCATCGGCGTGGCTCTGCGCCTTGTCCAAGAGGTGGGACAGAGTGTGAAGCATTTTCTTGAATTGCGTTATCTCTGCAAACATCGTCATTGTCCAAAGTTATGTAGCTGCCTGGGCAGTTATCTCAAGCGAGCGTACTCGCTTGCTGAAGTCAAAAATGTCCGAGACGATCATCAGCTCATCGGCGCCCGTGTCTGCAACCAGTCGAGTGAGTCCAGTGCGGACGGTCCTGGCATCGCCCACAATGCTGCAGCTGAGCATCTGATCGGTCTGCACTTTCTCGCGGCTCGTCCGGTAGGTTTCAATATCGGCAATGGGCGGCTTGAGCAGGCTCGGAATACCCCGAAACATGTCGGCGAACGTCATCTGCTGAGACGTAGCGAGAAGGCGAGCTTCTTCGTCTGTTTCGGCGGCCACGACGTTGACCCCGACCATTGCATAGGGCCTCCGCAGCTGCTTTGAGGGCCGGAAATCTGCTCTGTAGGCTTCAAGAGCCTGATAAAGCGCCTGCGGCGAAAAGTGGGATCCGAAGGCGTACGGGAGCCCAAGTGCGGCAGCCAGCTTCGCCCCGAACAGACTCGACCCCAGGATCCACAGCGGAACATTGGTGCCGGAGCCAGGAACGGCTTCAATTCCTTGAACTGTGCCTCTAGGTGCTAGAAACGCTTGGAGCTCGAGTACATCCTCCGGAAAATTCTCGGCACTGTCAGGACCCCGCCGAAGAGCACGCAAAGTCGCCTGGTCAGTACCGGGGGCGCGACCCAGGCCCAGATCGATACGGCCAGGATACAGGGTCTCCAAAGTGCCGAACTGTTCTGCGATGACATAAGGGGCGTGATTGGGAAGCATCACGCCCCCGGCGCCCACTCGGAGGGTTGTCGTGCCTGCCGCGATGTGAGACAGGATGACCGAGGTAGCCGCAGTGGTGACCGCAGGTGAGTTGTGGTGTTCGGCTACCCACATGCGGCGGAAGCCAAGCCGCTCAGCGTGCTGCGCAAGATTGCGGGCACCGTCGAGAGCCGCGCGGCGATCAAACCCGGCGCGCACCCGACCCAGCTCAAGAATGGACAATGGAATCATTATTGCGGACAGCTCTCAGCGACAAGTTCAGTGCGCGACATCAATCACGACTTTGCCGACGTGCTCACCACTCTTCAGGCGGTGATAGGCGGCCTGGTAGTCCGCAAACGGGAACACACGGTCGAGTACGGGATGCATCTCGTGCAGGGCCATGGCTCGCAACAGTGATTCGAAGCTCGCCCGCGAACCGATCGAAGTGCCGGCGACGCGAAGCGACTTGGCGAGGATGTCAATGGGGGGCAAGCCTCCGCCGAAGCCACTCGTGAAGCCGACGAGCGAAATGTCCCCACCGATCCGGGTCGCAGCCGCTGACTGTACGATCGTCTTCTCGCCCGCGATATCGATGGTCTTGTCGACGCCTTGCCCACCCGTAAGGGCGAGAATCTCCTTGTCCCAGCGCGGGTGGGTCCGGTAGTTGACGACGTCAGCCGCACCCAGCGCTTTGAGCACTTTCGCCTTCTCATCCGACGAGGTGATCGCCAGAACCTTCGCACCGAACATCTTCGCAACCTGGAGCGAGAAAAGTGCTACGCCGCCAGTTCCTTGAACCAGCACCGTTTCTCCCGCTTGCAGAGGCGACGAAAGGTTCAGCCCCGTCCAAGCGGTCACGGCGGCGCATGGCAATGACGCAGCCTCTGCGTACGACAGGTAGTCCGGCAGATGGACAATCGCGTTCTCGTGCAGAAGAATCGCTTCGGCCAGCCACCCGTCCGTCGTCATGCCGAGGCTGTTGGCATGATATTCCGGGCGCGTAGGTCCGCCAATCCAGTGCTGGCAACATGAAGCTGTGACGCGGTCGCCCACCTTTGCTCGCGTGACGGCTCGACCGACCGCAACCACCTCCCCGGCGCCGTCCGACAAAGGGACGCCATTCGGCTTTGTTGGGCCACCATACGCGCCGTCAAGGATCGCCTGATCCCGAAAATTGAGCGACGCCGCGTGTACCTTCACGACTACCTCGTACGGGCTGGGTTCGGGCATCGCTTCTTCATGCAGTTCCAATCCCGGCTTCTCGCCCGTCGTCCAACGCACAGCTTTCATTTTCCAGCGCTCCCAAATGGATGGAAGCAGCCCACATCACCCTGGTGAGGCCACTGCTTCCCAATCACGATATTCGGTGACAACCTTGTGCAACCGAATCTATCGGCGACCACCACACTGAGCAAGTACCTACTTTTTGGTAAGGTACTAACAAAAAGGTAAGCTACATGAAGCCACAGTGGCAGAACGACGATCCCAGCCAGCAGCACATCTGGGCGGCTGCGACCAGTGAGGCCCTACGGGTCCTTGAAGGGAAATGGAAGATCGTGATCATCGTTCAACTATTCGCAGCGAGCGCACCGCTTCGTTTTTCAGAGCTTGAGAAACGCGTTGTCGGCGTGAACCAGAAGATGTTGATCCAGCAGCTCAAGGAGTTGCAGAAGGACGGCATTGTTACGCGCACTGTTTACCCGCAGGTTCCGCCAAAAGTGGACTATGCACTGACCGAGCTGGGCCTCGCACTCGGCCCCGCCATCGAGACATTGATCGACTGGGCATTCCTCAAGTGCAAGATGGCTGGCGGCCACACCAAGGGCGCTTGATCTCGATTTCACGGTTTACCGTGGGGTAGATCTACAGATGTTGCAACGATGCCATTTAGTCCCGGTTGATTGCGTCCGCTTACGGCCAGGAGCGGACGGTCGCGAATCCGGAATCAGGCCGATTCGCGCAGTGAGGTCGGCTTGAATGAGTTGTTAGGCCGCAGCCTACCCGGTTGACTCGCGAACCGGCACTCCTTGATGGATTGCATGCTCAGCCACTGCTCGGTTCAGTTCATCGTCTTCGATAAGGCAGTAGACCCGCCGCAGTTCATTGAGGACTCCGTAACGGACGAATCGTTGGGCCTCCGAACGAATCGTAAGCTGCCGAGAGGCGCACATTTCCTTGAGGCGGCGTGCAATGGAAGACTCGTGCTCTCCAAGGTCATAACTCAACGCCCCCTTCAGTGCCATTACATTGACTGCGGAAGCAGCAGCCAGCTCCGGCAGTACGGCCCTCATGGCCTTCAGGTCCAGGAAATCAGCTCCGTCAGGAAACACTATCGAAAGGTGCTCGCGATCCTCTATGCGGCGATGGACGACCCAGCCCGGATCAGTCCCATCCCAGATGTACTTGAAGCCGGAGAGATCCGTCATGCGGTCCAACTACCTAATGGGCGGACCCGTGAGTCCGGTTATGCGACTTATCCACTAAGCACCGTATGGTGGGGCTTTGCCCTTGATACAGCTCGATCTTAGGCCCGCTGGGTCCGGCTGATAAGCCGGCGTATAACCGGACCCAGCGCTAGGCTCGGCGGCCGCACCAATGACCGCTATGGGTCGCTAGTCGACATTACCACCCTTTGCGCGGGCCGCAGTCGGCCCGGCGTCTGCTTCCGGCCAGAAGCAGACAGCCACCCCATCCCTGATGAATATCCCCAGGCCGCGGCAGACCTCGAGCCTGCTGTGGCCAATTGATTTTGGAGCAGGCCACGCCAATGGCCTAGAGTCCCCCAGGTCAGGGCCTAGCCCGCCTCTTCCAAGACGCCTTAGGTCACGTCAAGTTGATGCATCGTCCACACAGAAAATCCCATGCATCGCGCCCAGCAGTGCTGCAACGCGCGGGTCGGCCATGCGGTAGATGATCGACCGCGATTCCCGTCGGGTAGCTACGAGCTTGCGTTGACGGAGTTCGGCCAGTTGCTGGGAGAGCGCCGGCTGTCGAATGCCGGTGGCTTCTTCCAGTCCGCCCACCGTCATTTCACCTTGCGCAAGCTGGCATAGCAGCAACAGGCGCGAGGGGGTGGCCATGAAGCGCAGCAACTCGGCCACTTCGGGCACGCGCTCCTTCATCGTGGCTAGGTCTGACGGGCTGAATGGGGGGCTGGTCACGGGTATGGGCAACTTGGGCAGGTGATGTGATGCGAAGACTATGGGCGCACGCGTCCAATCTAGCATGCATATATAGTTGCAACGATTACGTAACTATGTAAGTATCAGGCCACGAAGCTTCCTGGAGCCAGTCATGATCCCATCCGTAGCGATAGACGCCCCCCTGGAGCAGGCTGTGCGCCTGGTCAGCGATGCGCGTGCCGGCCTGCTTCCCTCACCTTCCGTAAAGACGTTCTTTGATCCTGCTACGTTCACTGCCAGCCACGTCGTACGCGATCCAACTTCTTCAGCGTGCGCCATCATCGACAGCGTCCTGGACTTCGACATGGCCGCAGGCCGCACGTCCACTTCCTCCGCATCGGCGTTGGTGGACTTCGTGCGCGCCGAGCGCCTGCAGGTGCAATGGTTGTTGGAAACCCACGCGCATGCCGACCACCTGTCCGCTGCTCCCTGGCTGCAGGACCGGGTGGGAGGCGCGCTGGCCATTGGCGAACACATCACCGCTGTCCAGAAAACCTTCGGCAAGGTCTTCAATGCCGGTACTGCATTCAAGCGGGATGGCACCCAGTTCGATCGCCTGTTCGCCGACGGTGCCTCCTTCCGCATCGGTAATCTGCAGGCGTTGTCGCTGCACGTGCCAGGCCATACCCCCGCGTGCCTGGCGTACGTGATCGGCGACGCCGTATTTCCTGGAGACACGCTGTTCATGCCGGACTACGGCACCGCCCGATGCGACTTTCCCGGTGGCTCGGCGCGCCAGTTGTATCGCTCGATCCAGCGCCTGCTGTCCCTTCCCGACGCCGCCCGCGTATTCCTGTGCCATGACTACAAAGCCACCGGCCGGGACCATTTCGCATGGGAAACCACCATCGGTGTCGAAAGGACAACCAACCTGCACGTGCACGAGGGCGTGACCGAAGCAATGTTCGTGGAACTGCGGGAAGCACGTGATGCGACGCTCCCGATGCCGCGACTGATCCTGCCGTCCGTGCAGGTCAACATGTGCGCCGGCCATCTGCCCGAGCCCGAGGAAAACGGCGTGCGCTACCTCAAGCTGCCGGTGGACCTGCTATGACGCTCTCTCATCTGGCTTGGTATTGGCCGCTCGCTGGCGGTGCCATGATCGGAACAGCGGCCGGAGCCTATCTGCTCCTTCTCGGGCGCGTTGCTGGCATCTCGGGTCTGCTTGCCAGGACACTGGGCATGCCGGGTGACGGCGGACGCAGCAGTGCTGCCCTGTTCCTGGCAGGACTTGCCCTGGCGTCAGGCTTGGCGTTGGCGGCCAAACCCATACCCCTGCCGGCGCTCTCCGCAAACGGAGCAGTGGTATTGGTGATTGCCGGACTGCTGGTGGGTTACGGAACCCGCCTTGGCGCTGGCTGTACCAGTGGGCACGGTGTCTGCGGCCTGGGAAGGGCATCGCCGCGGTCGGTGGTGGCGACCTGCGTGTTCATGCTCGCGGGCATGGCCACGGCAACCCTGGTACAGATTGTGGCCGGGGGCCCGGCATGATCCGTCTTGCCGCGTTCCTGTGCGGCGCACTCTTCGGACTGGGACTGGTCGTATCCGATATGGCCAACCCTGCTCGCGTGCTTGCTTTCCTTGATGTGAGCCACGCCTGGGACCCCTCTCTGGCGCTGGTCATGCTGGGCGCACTGATTCCTTCCGGCGCAGCCTACCTGTGGATACGCGCCCGCAGAACACCACTGCTTGCCGCATCGCTGCACATTCCCACCCATCGCGTCATCGATCGGCGTTTGGTGACCGGTGCGGCGATATTTGGCGTGGGTTGGGGACTGGCCGGAGTATGTCCCGGCCCAGCCATCGCATTGCTGGGAACCGGCCAACCCTTCGCGATCATCTTCACCACGGCAATGATCGCAGGCGTGATCCTGCATGGCCTCATTCATCGCCCCACTGCAACTACGGGACAACCATGAACCTCAAGCCACTCTCTGCCAACCTCAAGGTATCCGGTCAGCTCCTGCCAGAGGATATTGAAGCTCTGAAGGAGCAGGGTTTTGCGAGCGTGATCTGCAGTCGGCCCGACGACGAACAGCCGGAGCAGCCCGGTCACCATGCGCTGCAGGCTGCCTGCCAACAGGCGGGCATGCAGTTTGCCTATCTTCCCGTAGTGCCTGGTGTCATTACCGATGATCAGGTGCATACCTTTGCCAAGTTAATCGACGCACTGCCACGCCCTGTTGCCGCGTACTGCAGAACCGGTACCCGCGCTGCGATGCTTTGGGCGCTGTCGGAAGTCGTTCACAACGGAGCGGCGTTTGCCTACGTCCTGTCTGTTGCCTCGGACGCGGGCTATGACCTGTCCTCCATCGCAGCTAGGCTGCAGCAAGGTCCGGCGTCCGGCGACTGACATATGGAAACGCTATCTCTGCTGCAGTGGGTGCGCCTGTCTGGCGTCCTGGTCAGCTGCGTCCTGGGGGGGGCGGTGGTGGCGGATCCATCCTGGCGGTACCACTGATGCTCTACGTGGTCGGAGTGGACGAACCGCATGTGGCAATCGGAACCAGCGCACTGGCAGTTGCAGTCAATCCCGCACTGGTGGCCGCGACGGGAATGCCGATCATCGCCGCAGTCGGAAGCTCGCTCGTCGCCGTCGCCGTCGCCGTCGCCGCATTAGGCATGACCACCGCATTGAACTACGCGCATGCAGGCCTGATCAACTGGAAACTCGCGGCAGTGTTCGTCGTTGCCGGCATGGCTGGCGGTACTGCAGCAGCAGCAACTTCGACGAAGCTTGCCAGCTATCGTGGGGCTCTGAACACGGTATTTGCGGTACTGATCTTCATTACTGCCGCATACATGCTGTGGAAGGTGAACTGACCGGATGCTTGCCAGCCCCGCACTTGAACCGACGCACCAAGGCACGACAGCCGCGCATGTTCTGGGTCCATGCCCTCCATTCAGGCGCGCCGGGTGCGACCACATGTCGCACCGGCTGCTGGCCGCCGGGCAGCCGCCCGGCCTTGCCCTACAATGCGTGGGTGCGCTTCCGTGCCTTCCACCGCAGCCTCAGCCTCATGGCGTTCGTCGCCATGCTGCTCATCGTGCTTGCTCCATTGGTAAGCCGATGGCTCGCGCACGACACGGCAGCAGACCATAGCGAAGCCGTGCACGCGATTGAACATCACCCTTCTGCGATGCAGCAGCATGAGGGTGGCGAGCATCACCACCAC
The DNA here is from genome assembly GCF_056854535.1 of Stenotrophomonas sp. STEN054. NCBI lineage: Bacteria > Pseudomonadati > Pseudomonadota > Gammaproteobacteria > Lysobacterales > Lysobacteraceae > Stenotrophomonas > Stenotrophomonas sp. STEN054. The sequence goes on from NZ_JBXFWG010000005.1 coordinate 51,209, forward strand.
GGTACTGGCGACGCGACAGAAATGACGATGTCCGCCGACCACGACCACTCTGCAATGGCTGCACATGCCGAAGTGCGTCCGCTGCAGGGTCACGCCGACAAACCCCGCAACGACCCGCATGCCGGGCACGACATGGGCGTGGACTGCGACTACTGCCTGATCGCGGCGCGCATGGTAAGCCTGCTGGTAGCGCTGTTGCTCGCGCTGATCGGCTGGCGCCCGCCGCACTTTGCCCGCGCCTGGACGCTTAGCTGGGGTTCCAGCATTGCCGTCGGGCACCTCGGCGCCCGCGGCCCTCCCCTGCGCGCTTGATCGTCCGCGCCCGCCGCGCGGACACCCTGCCGATGCCACTCATCGCCTGCGCCTGACTGCGCGGGGCGTAACGGCGTTTCCTGATCTCCGCACTAGCTGGCTTATGCCGGGTGGTGCCGTTTGCTGTGACCATGACCCAGAACCTCACTCGCACCGCGCTTTCGCTCAGCCTCGCCACCGCGCTTGGCTGCCTTTCCCTGATGCCGAGCGACGCATCCGCGCAGGATGGCACTGCACTTACGCTGGGCACCGTACAGGTAACCAACGACGGGGCTTGGGACCGCAACGCCCGCACCGTCTTCAGCTCCGTCGACGTCATTGGCGGCGATCTGCTGCAGTCGCAGCGCGTCGAACATAGCTGGGAGCTGCTGATGAACGCGCCCGGCGTGCAGGTGACCCAGTTCAAGATGGGCACCGACGCAGGGCGATTCTCGTTCCGTGGCTTCAACGGCGAGGGCCGCATCAATGCCGTGAAGCTGCTGATCGATGGCATTCCCAGCAACGACAACGCCGGAGGCATGCCCTACCTGGACGCGGTCTGGCCGCTGGATATCACCGCCATGGAAATCGTGCGCGGCACGAACGACGCGCGCTACGGCCTCAACGCCATCGCTGGCGACGTCAACGTGGTCACCCGACAGGGCGGTAATGACGGCCAGCTGAGCATGACTGCCGGCAGTTTCGGCACGCAGGACCTACAACTGGCCAAAGGCTTCGAGCATGGGGCGTGGTCGCAGAATTACTTCGTCGGCTGGCGGCAGTCGGCCGGTGAGCGTGACCACGCCGACGCCACGCAGCGCAGCTTTGCCGGCAAGTGGTTCTACACCGATCCCGACGGTGCCTGGCGCGGCGGCTTGACGACCCGCTACTACAAGAACTCAGCGCTGGAAGCGGGCTACCTGAGCTACCCGGAACTGCAGGCCGATCCGAAGCAGTCACCCGGTTACGCCAAGGATGACCGCAGCGAACGCGAGACCCGCCAGACCGCGTTGCACTTCGACGGTCGCATCGGAACCGACTGGACCTGGGCCGCCAAGGCTTACCAGAACGACTACCGCAACCAGCGTTGGGTCACCTTTACCGAAGGTGGTGCGCAGCAGGAGCGGTTCAATGATGAAATCCAGCGCGGTCTGATCCTCAATGCCACCTGGCGGCCGGACACTGCGCTGGCCGAACTGGTGGTGGATGCCGGCGCGGATGGTCAATGGCAGGACAACATCGCCCAGCGCTACCGCACCGTGCGGCGTCAGCGCCAGGCCACCCTGCGCGACTGGGACTTCGATCTGGATACGCGCGGTGCCTACGTGCAGGCGGTGATCCGCCCGATCGACCGGCTCAAGCTGGTACCGGCGTACCGCGTGGATCGTATCTACGGCGACTTCACCAACATCTCCTCGGGTAGCTCGGCGCCGGTATACGACTATGGCCTGATCAAGCAGCCCAAGTTCAGCGCTTCCTATGACATCAGCAAGTCGCTGGTGGCCTACGGGAACTGGGGGCGCACCTTCCAGATCGGCAGCGGTAACGGCGCCTATCGCACGCAGGCGGGCAATCTGTCGCCTTCCGTCAATGAGGGCTGGGAAGCGGGATTGAAATGGTCGCCCGTGGCGGGCCTGCAGACCCGCGCTGCCGTGTGGGAGCAGACCGCATCCGACGAGGTGGCCACGATCCTCGGCGTGAACGGAACCATCGGCACCAATGAGGTTGGCAACGTCGGCAAGACGCGCCGCCGGGGCTGGGATCTGCAGGCCAACTGGCAACCGGACGCACGTTGGCGGGCGTGGGCGTCCTATTCGCGGCAGAAGGCCACCATCGAAGTCCCCGATCCAAGCGCACCGGCCACCCGCGGCCGGCAGATCGAGAATGTGCCGAACTGGCTGGCCAGCGCTGGCGTGGAGTTCAGCCCCATGCCGGACTGGACCTTCAGTGCCTGGGGTAACGGCCAGGGTGACTACTACGTGGAGCGCACCAATACGTTGGGCCGCTATGGCGGCTATGCGCTGCTCAACCTGAGCGCCACATACCGGCTGAACCTGCGCAACCAGCTGTCGCTGCAGCTGAAGAATGCCACCGATCGGGCCTATCTGTACGCCTGGTATGACAGCGGATCCTCGGGCTATTCACCTGGCGACGGCCGTGCACTCTATCTGACCTGGACACGGGAGCTCTGAGATGAACGCCACCGCCTCCCCTGCCGTCGCGGACCGGCTGCGCTTCTACCGTGCGGTGTGGCGGTGGCACTTCTATGCTGGACTGTTTGTCCTGCCTTTCATCGCATGGCTTGCGTTGACCGGCGCGGTCTACCTCTACCAGAAGCCCATTGATCGTTGGGTCCACGCGGGACTGAAGGTGGTCGAGCCGGTTGCTGCGCAGAAGGCAGCGCCCAGTGCAGATATCGCCGCCGTGCAGGCTGTGACCGAAGGCGATGTCTTCCGCTACACCACACCGGAACGTGCCGATGGCAGTGTGGAAATCGGCGTCATCGAAAAGGATGGACGCCGACAGATCTACTACGTGGATCCGGGCACGTCGCAGGTGCTGGGCCATCTGCCCGAGAAAGGCACGTTCTCTGGCGTCGTCCGGCGCCTGCACAGTCTGGATCTGCTGGGAGCCTATGCCAGCGCACTGATCGAGATCGCTGCGGGCTGGGCCATCCTGCTGGTCGCCACCGGCGTCTACCTGTGGTGGCCGCGTGGCCAGAAGGGCGGTGTGATCACCATGCGGGGGCAGCCCCGCCAGCGACTGTTCTGGCGGGACCTGCATGCGGTCACCGGGGTCTGGGTCGGTCTGGTGCTGCTGTTTCTGGCAGTCACCGGCATGCCGTGGTCGGTGGTGTGGGGCAAGCAGGTCAACGCCTGGGCCAATGGCCACGACTACGGCTACCCAGCCGGTGTACGCGTAGATGTGCCGATGTCACACCAACGCCTGGCCGACACCACCACCCCAACCTGGTCGATGCAGCAGGCCCAGCTGCCCGTCTCCGACCTGGCCCATGCCCAGCACGCGGTGCGGCCCGGCAGCAACGACGGGCACGAAGGGCATGATGGGCATGGCGGGAGCGCTTCTGGCGAGCTGGCCCCGCAACCGGGCGCGATCGGCATCGATGCAGCCATCCAGGCGTTCGAGCGCTTGGGCCTGGCCCCCGGCTACAGCGTCAGCCTGCCGCGCGGTGCCATGGGCGTGTACACCGCTTCGGCCTATCCAGAGGCGCTGGACCAGCAGCGGGTTGTCCATCTGGACCAGTACAGCGGGAACGTGCTGCTGGACATGACCTACGCCGACTACGGCCCGCTCGGGCGCGGGCTTGAGTGGGGCATCAACGTGCATCTCGGCCAGGAATACGGCACGGCCAACCGCTTGTTCCTGCTGATGGCCTGCCTCGCCATCGTGCTGCTGTGTGCCAGCGGCGCGGTGATGTGGTGGAAGCGTCGCCCGCTCGGCGGCCTGGGCGTTCCGCCTCTCCCACGACAGGGCCGCAGCGTTGCCGGCGTGTTTGCGCTGTTGTGCATCGGCGGCCTGATCTTCCCGCTGGTGGGTGCCTCGTTGTTGCTGGTGGGCTTGCTTGATTTCCTGGCTACCCGTGGCTGGCGTGCGCAGCCGGCACGCTGATTCGTTGTTCAACGCCCAACTGGGCATCGTTTGTTCCCCTGCCTGGAGACATAACCGCATGAACCGTCATTCCCTGAAGTACGTGCTTGCCACCCCGCTGTTGGCGCTCTCCGGTATCGCTTCTGCAGCCGATGCGGCCAAGACGCCGTTTACGGTGCCGGCCCTGCCTTACGCCAGCAACGCACTGGAGCCGGCCATCGATGCGCAGACGATGGAGATCCATCATGGCCGACATCACAAGGCCTACGTGGATAACCTCAACGCCAAGGTCAAGGATTTCCCCACACTGGCGAGCCTGTCGCTGGAGGATATCCAGCGGAACATTTCGACGTACGACACGGCGGTACGCAACAACGCCGGCGGCCACTACAACCACAGCCTCTTCTGGACGCTGATGGCACCTGCCGGCCAGGGCGGCACACCGTCGCCGGCACTGCGCAGCAAACTGGCTGAGACCTTCGGGTCCGAAGAAGCGTTCCGCACGAAGTTCTCGGAGGCAGCCACGAAGATCTTCGGCTCCGGCTGGGCGTGGTTGATCGTCAAGGACGACGGCTCGCTGGCTATCACCACCACCGCCAACCAGGACAACCCACTGATGGATGCAGTTGCCGAGCGTGGCACCCCCGTTCTGGCGTTGGACGTGTGGGAACACGCTTACTACCTGCACTACCAGAACAAGCGGGCCGATTACATCAAAGCCTGGTGGCCGCTGGTCAACTGGAAACAGGTCAATGCCCGCTATGACGCAGCCTCCAGCAAGCGCTGAGTCCCCCTCTGCAACGCAACTAATCAATTAGGCTGCCATGACACCTAGAACCCTGATCAGCACCGCCATCGTCCTGGCACTGGCCTGCGCGGCGCCGTCGGCCTTCGCCGAAGAAGATGCATCGCCGCCCGCGTCGCGTGCGTCGAATGACGCGCCCAGCTGGACGTTGAAGCCGGTGGAAGTGACCGCCGCGCGCGGCACCTATACCGCCTCGGCCACCTCCGCCGCCACCCGCACCGATACGCCCATCACCGAAGTGCCCCAGTCGGTGCAGGTCATCACCAGCACTCTGCTGCGCGAGCAGGACCGGCGCACACTGGGCGAGGCACTGGTCAACGTTTCCGGCGTCAGCCCTACGCGCTCGGACGAGAATCTGTTCATTCCGCCCATCGTGCGTGGGTTCCCCGCCGAGGTCTATCTGGACGGCCTGCCGCTGTTTGCAGGCAACCAGCAGGCCTACGACCCCACCGGCATGGTGGGTATTTCCAGCATCAGCGTGCTGAAGGGGCCCAGTGCGACGCTCTATGGCGGTGGTCTCGGCACGCCGCTCGGCGGCGTCATCAACATTGAAAGCGAACGCCCGGACCCATCGGCGTCCAGCGGCTACGTCGCATTGCGCGGGGGCAGCTTCTCCACCTGGAACCCCTACGCGGATATCAACGTTCCCCTGTCTTCTACCATCGCAGCGCGGATCGGTGCGGAGTACCAGAAGAACGACAGCTGGATCGATGAGGTTCATGGCGAGCGCTGGTCGTTGCAGCCCAGCTTGCTGATGCAGTTGAGCGAGGCGACCGAATTGCTGCTGCAAGGACAGTTCAACCGCCGTCGCGCTCTGGAGTATTCCGGCCTGCCTGCTGATGCGGCCCTGGTCGGCATGCTGGATCGGAACGCCTTCCCCGGCTCGCCTGACGGCCAACCGTTGACCAGCAACGATAGCAAGATGGGTACTGCCACCCTGCGGCATGCATTCTCAGACCGGGCCGAACTGACCGTGACCGCACGCTACTTCCGCGGCAAGGTCGATGAGAGCGGCAGCTTCGTCTTCCCTGGCTTGGCCCCAACGGACACAGTTGCACCGGAGTACGACGTCTTCCCGATCACGATGGTGAACCGCACGAAAGAAGCAACGCTGGATGCCAACCTCTCTGTCAAGACTGACATGCTGGGCGGGGAGCACACTCTGCTGGGCGGCATCAACTACGACTGGACAAGCTTCTACAGTGGCATGGGCCTGTTCATCAGCGATAGTCCTTCCGGGGTGATCAACCTCGCCGATCCTCGTTACATGCTTCGCTATACGGCGCAGTTGCCGGTCAACTCCTACACCGATGATCGCTTCACGACCATTGCCGGCTACATCCAGGACCAGGCGACCTATGGCCGTCTGCATCTGACCGGCGCACTGCGCTGGACGTCGCTGAAGTTCGTCGAGAACAGCAATATCGGCGTGGCCAACGACAAGACCTTCAGCCATGTGTCACCGCATTTCGGGGCAACGTACGACCTTGCCCCCGGCATCGCGCTGTTTGCAGGCTACGCGACCGCCTTCCGTGCACCGTTCGGCTTCATCGGCCTTGCCACGCCAGAGCCTGAAACGTCCACCAACGTGGAAGGGGGCGTGAAGCTGTCACTGCCAAGCCGGGGGCTTTCCGGCACCGTCGCGGTGTTCCGGCAGAAGCGCGAGGACGTGGCGGTGTCGGACCCGAACAACGTGGGCTTCTACATCCAGAGCGGTCAGCAGCGGGCACGCGGGGTGGAAATGGACGTGGTATGGGAACCCACACCGGCCTTCTCGCTGCTGGCCAACTACGCGCACACCACGACGCGGGATGAAGGTGCCTCTCCTGGGGATCGCGTGGCGCGTGTTCCGGACAACAGCGGGCGCCTTGCAGCGCGCTATCGACTGCTGGAGGGGCCGGCGAAAGGACTGGCCTTCGGGGCGGGCGTTACCGCCGTCAGTGCCAGGGAGCTGACCCTGCCCAATACCGTCGCCATTCCCGGCTATGCCGTGTTCGATGCCCAGGCATCCTACGACTTCGGGCGGTTCACGCTCGGACTGTCGCTGGTCAACCTCACCGGACGCAAGGCGTGGGATCCCTCCTCGTACATGGGCTACGCCGTTGTAGCACCCAACCAGCCCCGGTCGGCATTCGTCACGCTCAGGATGGACCTCTGATGGACAACCCTCTCAAGCGGTGGCTCGCTGCCGCCGCCTTGCTGTCGGCCGTTATCTGCGCATCCTCTGCTACCGCATCACCAGCAACGTCGACTGGCAGCGTAGTCATTCCGCTGTATCCGGCTGGCACGTCGCAGCCACTGGCCGTGCAGGAGCTGCACGACACGTTGGATACCGGCGAGACGCTGATCTACGACGTGAGTGAGCCAACCCTGGAGATGTACCGGCCCGCGCCCGGCAAGCAGAATGGAACGGCGGTCATCGTGGTTCCCGGCGGAGGTTTTGTTGCCCTTGGCTATGTCCGCGGCGGCACGGACGTAGCGCGCGCCCTGGCCGAGCGTGGCATCACTGCCTTTGTGCTGAAGCACCGTACAGTGCGCAGCGGCGATGGGCCGATGCGCATTCCGGCGGTGCACATGAAAGAGATGGAGCAGGTGATGTCACGTGCCAAGACGGGCTTGCCCGTTGAGATGCCGCCGTTTGCCGGCGAGCCGAACGCCGTTGAGGACGGAGCGCGCGCCATGGCCATTGTGCGGCAGCGTGCCGGTGAGTGGGGTGTCATCCCAGGCAGGGTGGGGATGATAGGCTTCTCCAGCGGCGCTTACCTGGCTGCAGATCTTGCCATCGGTCCCAAGGCCACACGTCCGGACTTCGTAGGTCTGATCTACGGCGGCCTGCGCACACCTGTGCCAGCAGATGCGTCGCCGGCATTCATCGCTGGCGCTGCTGACGACGATTATCAGCCGAATGATCCCATCCTGCTCTACAGCGCATGGCGTGGTGCGGGTGTACCTGCGGAGCTGCATCTGTACGAACGTGGGGGGCACGGCTTTGACCTTCAGCCGAAGGGCATGACCAGCGATCTCTGGTTCGGTCAGTTCATTGCCTGGATGCAGGTGCGGGAGCTGATGCCAACGTCGGGGAGGTAAGGGCCCTGCAACGCATCCTTGCAAAGAAGCTTTGGAAATCCCGCAAGGACTGGGCCGTGATCATTTGGGTGATGGTGCACGCATCTGGCGCACTTCTGCTCCGAAACTGCCATCAATCTAACCCCGATAGATCCTTCCGTGAGCTGCGCCAACGATGCCCGCGTCTTGATCCGGCCAGACTGAGCTGATGCCGCAAGGGGAGGCACGCTAGGTGCTCTTTAACTGGAGCATCCCATGTCATCTCACTTCACGCCGTGGAACAAAGGAAGCTGGTCGGTCAGAAGGCACTGCTCAGGCTTAGCGACATTTGGTCGATCAGAGTGCGCCTGCAAGTTGCAGGCCGCACTCGTGATCTGGCGCTGTTCAACCTAGGGATCGACTCGAAGCTAAGAGCCTGCGATCTAGTCAGCCTACGGCTTCGAGACGTGTCGCATGGCTCGGCCATCGACAGGAGGGCGATCGTTTTGCAGCGCAAGACGGGGAGATCAGTTCACTTTGAACTGACGGAGCTTACGAGATCTGCGCTCGCCGACTGGGTCCGAAAAGCTCAGCTATGTTCGGCATCTTACTTGTTCCCTGGGCTGAGGGATGGCCACCTCTCAACGCGACAGTACGCACGCATTGTGGGCTCGTGGGTTACAGCTATTGGACTCGACCGCAACAGCTACGGTACCCACAGCATGCGACGGACCAAGGCATCGCTGATATATCGCCGGACCAAGAATCTCCGCGCAGTTCAGATCCTGCTGGGCCACACCAAACTTGAGAGCACTGTGAGGTACTTAGGGATTGAGGTTGAAGACGCATTGGAACTCGCGGAGCAAACAGAGGCCTAGGGGGAGAGTATCTAGAGGAACCGCGGCCTGCTCAGGGCAATCTGGAGGCCGCTTTCGGCCAGAAGCAGACACCTTCATGGGACGGCAGGTCAAAAGGAGCCTGCAAGCGCCCAGGCTCCTCCCTACCTCAATGCACCGGGCCCAGAGTACTGGGCATGCCCTTGCGCAGCACCGACAGATACCGCAAGTACTTGCCAACAAAGATGCCGGTGAACCCGCCGGACAGCAGCAGATACGCGGCACTGAAGCTGCCGTCGGCACTCAGCGCAGGCGACACCGCAAGCGCCACCTCGAACCCGTACTTCACCAGAAACGTGGCCAGCAGCAGCGGCAGCAGACTGTAGTCCGCGCTGCGCCACAGCTGGCCCGTTGCTTCATCCACGGTCAGCGTCGCCCGGCGCAGCAGCACCCAGCCCAGCATCGCACCCGCACAGATGCCGGCGAGCCATTCGCTCCACGCCACCAGCGAACCGCCGTAGCGGTGGCTGATCGACCAGATGCCCCACACAGTGAACAGGGCCGGCACGATCGCCAGCCTCCGCAGCGAGGTCTGTCCTGGCCGCATGGCCGCGACGCCGCGGGTGATGAGGTACGCCAGGATCACCCAGACCCAGATCGGAGTGTGCGAGAGGATGGGCTGCAGCTGGGTCACGGGAGGTCCTTTCAGTGAGTGCCCGCACGGAGGGCGGTGGATGGCGCTCACTATTGACGGACCGGGCCGGTTGGACAAGTGACAGGTGTCAGCGACTACACCAACGTCTTCGGCCGTACATGCCTCATCTCTCAGTGTCGTACTTGCCACATCCGCGCGCCCTGATCGGCCATCTGACGCACTCGTCGCAAAAACGCCAAAGCCCTTGTCTGCCAAGGATCTGCTTGCGCTGCACCCTATAAGAAAAATACGAAAGAGCATTGGACGGTGGCGGGATTGCCCCTAACCTCTTGGCAATCCCAACAGCATCAGGCAACTCTGGCAGTGCCACCGACAACGGGTGGCCGGGCGTCGAAAACCCGCATGTTAGACGTTGTTTACGCTTGTCAGCCGGCACCACCCCGCGTGGTGCCGGCTGGCAATCCGTCTGCCGGCTACGGCGGGCGGTGCGTGGGGGTCTTGTACCCGCCGGCATTGTCTAACTCCGGTTTTCGAGCCACGCATCGTCCGCCACCTTTATCGGTGGCGGCTTCCGCTTGCTTGCACGGAGCCTGCCATGAACCAGCCGCATTCCCCTCCCCCGCGCCCCATCCAGGAAGCGCCCTCGCTTGGGTTGGATCCCAATACCCTCATCGCCCTCCTGCACAGCATTGGTGCGGGTGCGGCGTCCGACGGACAGCCTTGGCCTGAGCGCCATCACCTTCGCGGCCGGCAGATCGCCATGGCCGATGCGGACTGTGCGTTGGCAGGCCAGCGCGTGGTGCAGGAGATTCTGCTGGCGGCGATTCGCGCGCAGCAGAACGGAGACCCGGATCAGTACGTGGGGGATCGCGTGTTGGAGGGGTTGGCGATGGCTGCGCTGGCGCTGACGGCGTTTATCCAGGAGCGGGTGCGGCCGGAGGGGTGAGGGTTCTTGGGTTGGCCGCCAAGGGCATCCACGCGTGGCGTGGATCTACCTGGGGTCAGAGCCCTCCGCGGGGCGGAGGGATCCGACCCCGGTTGGTTGGTCGCGAAGGGCATCCACGCGTGGCGTGGATCTACCTGGGGTCAGAGACCTCCGCGGGGCGAAGGGATCCGACCCCGGTTGGTTGGTCGCGAAGGGCATCCACGCGTGGCGTGGATCTACCTGGGGTCAGAGCCCTCCGCGGGGCGGAGGGATCCGACCCCGGCCGGTTGGTCGCGAAGGGCATCCACGCGTGGCGTGGCTCTACCGGGTCCAGCCTGGACGGTGATGGGGTCGCATCGATGGAGGTGGTGAGTGAAGCAGTGGCGTTTCGCTTTGGCGCTGCTGGGCGTCGGGTTTGCGGGTGCGGTATGGATGCACTGGCCTGCGCCCGCAGGCGATGTGGTTTCGGCTTATCGCAAGCTGCCGGTGATGCACTACCGGATGGTGCAGACCGATGCGATGGTCTTTGCCGAGGCCAAGGGGTACCAAGGGCTGCGGTTCGTGCCGCGCACGGATGGGACGGGGTCGTTCGAGATCCGTTGCAAGGGGGTGCCGGTGTTGGTGGTGGAAAACACGCCTGCACGGGTGCTGGTGCGGTTGCCTGCCGATGGGTTGCGGCGGGCGCCGGATGTCGCGTGGTTGCTGGACACCCAGAGGCTGTGGCTTGTGCCTGAGCCGGGCAATGCAGCCGTGGGGAGCATGCATGGCAAGCCGTCGTGGTGGGAGGCGCGGTGGCGGGGGGTGGTCGAGCGCGTGCCGCGTCGGCAGCGATGCTTGCTTGAGGGCGACCGCCAGGGGCCCGCACCGGTCGAGCTCGCGCGGCTGTTCTGGCAGGGGGTGGTGGTGCGGTGGGGTCAGCGCCCTTTCCCGAGCGAGCTCGACGCTACGAGTCGGGTGCTACGCGATTCGGAAGGAGGTGCGGTGGGTGGCATCGAAGTGGAGGGCAGCTACTGGCACGGTACCGACCATGGGTAGCAGCCCGAGTGCATGCTTCTCCCACGGTTCCACTGCGCCTTCCACATCGATATCCACGGTGTGCACGCGATACTCGGCGGGGTAGTCATCCAGCGCATCGTCAAAGGGGCAATCGAGCAGCCACGGGCGTGAAGCCTCGTCGTCCACCCACATCAGACGCGGCAGGTCATGAAACCCGCGGTAGGCGAGGATGCGGTAATGGCCTGGGGGTAGAGGCATCGGCGTTTACTGCGCTGGCGCGGACGGGTGGCCGCGTCTCTACGATACGCCTGGGGCTGGGGTCAGAGCCCTTTCCTGCGGAAAGGGTTCTGACCCCTGCCAGCGACGGTTGCCAGGCGGCGGCTGACGAGGCCGTAGAGGTCCTGTAGTTCGGTGGCCCGCTCGGGGGTCATGTTGCTGCCGAAGAGGACGCGCGCGAGTGCGGCTTCGTGGGTGTCATCGGGGAAGCGTTCGCGGGCGCGGTAGACGTTCTGGAAGACCAGCCAGGCGAGGCGGAGACCGCCGCCGGGGAGTGGGTGAACGAGGCGTTCGTAGGCCTGCCAGAACTGGTACTCGGCCGTCAGATCGACCGTCGGCGCCGCGTAGGGCACCGGATGCGGGCGTCCGTGGGCACGCGGGCGGGTGGGCAGGTAGACGGAATCGGGCTGGGCCATGGTGGACAGCATGCCCGAGGAACGTTGTGGGAACCTTGCGTGGGTGCCGGAATATCAGTGCGGGTTGTGCAGAATGCGACGTGGAGGGAGGGGTCGGATCCCTTTGCGGAGCAAAGGGCTCTGACCCCGGTTGCGAAGAGCATCCACGCATAGCGTGGCTCTACTGGGGTCAAAGCCTGGGTGATGCGGCGCGCCGGAAGCATTCCGCCGGGCATGGCCCGGCGCTACCGGATTGCGGGTTTCACGGTGATGGGGTCAGATCCCGCCGCGTTAGAACTGCAGTGCGGTGCTGAACATCACCTGCCGTGGGGCGCTGCGCTGCAGGGTCTGGTAATCGCCATGGAACGCGGAGCCGGCAATCGTGGCGGTGCCCACGTTGTTGCGGTTGAACAGGTTGCTCACATCCAGCCGCAGTTCCAGCCCGGGCAGCACACTGCCCTCGCCCAGCGTGTACGCGGCATAGGTATTCACCTGCCAGAACGTGGGCACGCGGATGTCGTTCTCATAGGTAAACGGCTGGCGCAGGTACGAGGTGCTGGTGGCACCAAAGCGCCAGTCACCGAAGTGCGCGGACAGATCGCTCACCAGCGAAATCTGCGGGTAACCGGGCTGCGCCTTGCCATTGACCGGGTACACGGTGTCGTCCACCACGAAATCACTGCCGTAGTACGAACGGGCCACGCCCACGCCCTGGTAGAACTGCACGCGATCGGTAATGTCGGCCGTAATACCCAAGTCGCCGCCAATGACGTGCATCTTCGGCATCAGCCGCACGGTATTGATCTGCGCGAACTGCGTGCCCACCGCAGCCGACAGCAGACGGTTGCGGATATCGTTGTAGAACACATCGCCGGTGACGGTGAACCGGTCGAAGCGGCGCGTGGCGCCCACGGTGAAGTTCCAGTTTTTTTCCGGCCGCAACGTGCCGGCCACGCGGTCGAATTCGTCCTGCTCGCTGATGGTCCACGCCGAGGCGGTGTAGCCGATGTTGCCGCGCTGGGCCACGCGGTAGCCGTTCATGGTGTTGGCGATGTCGATGAAGGCATCGGTGGAGTCGCTCGGGCTCCAGAACAGCGAGACGTGCGGCAGGAAGTTGTCCTTGGCACGCAGCGCGCCGTTCACCGGGCGGTCCGGCGCATCGCCGAGGCCGCCGCCATCGGTACGGAAATCCACCGCCTTGAAGCCAACGCCCAGCTTCAACGTGTCGCTCAGGGCGATGTCATCGTGCAGGTAGAGCTGGCGCGAGCGGGTCACCCACGCCGAGGCGCTGTCGGTCATGAACGCCGGGCCATGGGTATCAAACGGGCCGGTGGCCTTCAGCGGCTTGCCCTCGCCCAGCAGCGGCTGCTGGTACCAGTCGGTGCGCGCGGCGGCCTTGCTCTTTTCCTGCCAGACACCTGCGCTGAAGGTATGTGCGCCGGTTTCAAACTGCAGGTTGCCCATGCCGCCCAAGCGGTTCACTCGCGGGGTCTGCACCTGTTCGGAAAAAGGTGCGCCATTGGGTGACGGCACCGTGGGGTCGGTCAGCGTGGCCTGGGTGTGGCTGTTGGCGTTGTACAGCTGCACGTTGCCGCTGAGTGCGGGCGTGATCTGGAAACGGTGGTTGATGGACGCCACGCGATCGCGGGTGATCTGGCCGGTCTGGTACGGAATCAGTTCGGAAAGCTCGCCGCAGGTGTACGCGCCGCAGGATTTGTCGGCATTCTCAGGCGAGGCCACGTAGTACGCCCACGCATAATCGGGATAGAAGCTGTCGCTCTTCCAGCCCAGCTTGCGGATCATGTCGAAGGAGATGTTGTTGTAGCCCCAGACTTCGGCCTTGGCGTCGGACAGGAACACGATGAAATCACCCCAGGCCACATCCTGCTGGGCCTTCAGGTTGCCACGCAGGAAATCCTGCGTGCCTGCCCCCTGGTACTTGTCGGCCGAAATGCGCTGCAGGTCGACCAGCACTTTCGGGCCGTGCTCGCCCAGCTGGCCGTTCTGCGCAGACACCGTGGTGACCAGGGTGCGGTTGCTGCCCACGCCTTGCTTGATGCGCAGGCTGGGCGTGTCCTGCAGATCACGCAGGCGGTATTCCAGGCTGCCGCCGTTGGCGCTGCTGGAAAACACGCTGACCGGCGCGCCGCCCGGGCTGACGGTGATCGCGCCGATGCCATCGGGCACGCCCACATTCACCACGCTGGTGCCGGTAAGCGAGAGAAAGCCACTGTCGTTCAGCGGCACGCCTTCGAAGGTGATGCCCATTTCATTCATGCGGAAGCCGCGCACGAACAGGCTGGTGGCGGAGATATCCAGGCCCAGGCCGTCGGTGGCGGTGTAGCTTGCACCGGGCACGGCCTTGAGCATGGCCAGCCCGTTGTTGCCGGTGACCATGCCATCGAGATCGGCGGCGTTGAGGATGTAGCGGTTGGGGCCAACCACCTGCGTGGGCGCAACGGCGGCACCGCGCGGCGTGGCGATGACCTGCAGGGCGTTGAGGGTGGTGGGGGCGTCGTTGGCTTCGGCGGCGCAGGCCGGTGCGGCGAGGGCGGCGCTGAGTGCGAGGGCGAGCAGGGTCGTGGGTGGAGTGTTCATGGCCAGATCCAGGTGCAGGAGGAAGAGGACGCAGGCGCACGCCCAGCGCGTTGCAGCACCGGATGGTGCGGCCGTGGCTGGCGATGCAATTACGTTGAAGAGGGAGGGGCGCTGTACGCGCCGATCAGGGGCAGTGGAAGACGTTCAACTGCCGGGTGATGCGAGGGGGTGGTTTCGACGGGCGGCAGTGTTGCACTGCCGTGCCGCGCGCACCATTGCACCGTGGTACACCACGGATATACGCAGGTATCGTGCGGCGTTGGTAGCGGCCGACCTTGGTCGGCGCTCGGGTCTGCGTTTGCCAACCAAGGTTGGCACCTACCGGTGCAGCGGGTTACTGCAAAACGAACCGTTCGATGGCCTTGGCCACGCCATCTTCGGAATTGGTGGCCGTTTCAAAGCGCGCCACGGCCTTCACTGCGTCGATGGCATTGCCCATCGCTACGCTGGTGCCGGCGAACTGCAGCATGGTCAGGTCGTTTTCCTGGTCACCGATGGCCATGACGTTGGCGCGGTCGATGCCCAGGTGCTCGGTCAGCTTCTGCAGGCTCGGCCCCTTGCCGGCGCGGTGGTCGAACACTTCCAGGAAGAACGGCGCGCTCTTCAGCACGGCGAAGCGCTCGGTCAGTTCGGCCGGCAAGCGGCCGATGGCGGCGTCGAGCATCTCGGGTTCGTCGATCATCATCAACTTGATGAAGGACATCGACGGGTCCATGTCCTCCACGCGGCGGTACGACAGCGGCACGTGCGAGAGGTGCGAGTCGATGACGGTGTAACGGCTGATGTCCTGGTTGGGCGTGTACAGGCGCTGGCCATCGAGGGCCTGGAAGTGCACGCCGATCTCGCGCGCGACCTGTTCGCAGTAGCGGAAGTCTTCGAAGCTGAGCGGGAATTCGGCCACGTTCTCGCCGGTGCCCAGGCTCCGCACCAGGCCGCCGTTGCAGGCGATGCAGTAGTCGTCGTTGCCATTGATGCCCAGTTCGGCCAGGAACGGCGCCAGGCCGGACACGGGGCGGCCGCTGGTCAGCACGATGTGCACGCCCAGCGCGCGCGCCTGCGCGATCGCCGCCTTGGCCCGTTCGGTGAGCGTGTGGGCGGGGTCCAGCAGGGTGCCATCCATATCGATGGCGACCAGTGCGATGGTCGATTGCCTGCGGCCCATGTCCATCAACGTCCAACCGTGCATGTGGGGACCGCTATTTTAGGCCAGTCGCGCGCCTGCCCGCCTCATCCGCGGTTCATACCGCCGGGCACGGCTGCAGGGATACTCAGCAAGCCTGTGCGCCCCCCACCGCAGGACGGCCCCATGACCGCCCTACCCTGGAGATCCAGACGCATGACCTACCGCGCCCCCGAGGCCACCGACACCGCACCGCTGGCCGAGCAGATTGAAGACCTGATCCACGGCCTGCCCGGCGAGCAGATCCGCGTGGGCACGCTGCTGCAGGCGCTGGGCGACGAGGGGCTGATGCTGATCGTGATCCTGCTCTCGGCGATCTTCCTCATCCCGGTGTCGATACCCGGGCTGAGCACGGTGTTCGGTGCGTCCATCCTGCTGATCGGCCTGAGCCGCGTGCGCGACCGCCCGCTGTGGGTGCCGCGCCGCCTGGCCGAGCGCGAGGTAGCGACCGAGAAGCTGAAGGCCAACCTGGGCCGTGCGTTGAAGTGGGTGCACCGCATGGAGCGGCTGTCGCAGCCGATGCGGCTGGCGGTGATGGTGCGTTCGAAGAAGATGATGCGGCTGAACAACCTGGCGCTGGTGTTTGCCACGCTGTTGTTGATGGCGCCGGCGGGGCCGATTCCCTTCAGCAACACCCTGCCCGCGCTGGCGCTGATGTCGTTCGCGATCGGGTTCATCCAGCGCGATGGTGCGGCGGTGGCGGCGGGTTATGCGTTCGTGGTGGCCACGGCGGTGTACTTCGGCGTGCTGCTGGGTGGGGTGGGGTTTGCGGCGGAATCGGTGTTCAGTGGGATGCGTGGCAGCACCGCGACTGTGTAGAACCGAGCCCATGCTCGGCTGGTTCTGATCTTCCGTAGAGCCGAGCCCATGCTCGGCTGGTTCTGATCTTCTGTAGAGCCGAGCCCATGCTCGGCTGGTTCTTTGAAGAGCAGCCGAGCATGGGCTCGGCTCTACAAAATCAAGCCCGGCACACCGGCGGGCGGGCGCCCATCCACTGCGCGGCACCGGGCCGCAGCACGATCACTTCCCCATCCTGCCCCTGCAGGTAACGCACCCGAATCTGCGTGCGCTCACGGGTGATCGAAAACAGCGCCGGCGCCCCCGCAGCCTCGACCGCAACCGTGGTGCCGCCTTCCTCGCGCAGCATCAGTACCTGTGGTGGCAGCCCCTCGCCTTCGAAGGGCTGCCAGAGCACGGCCGTGCCGCCGCCGTAGGCAATGAAGGACAGCTCCGCGCCCAGCAGGTCACCCGATTGCGGGTGCACGCAGACGTTGGAGTAGCTGCCCTGCCAACCCGATGCGGACACCGGGTTGGCAACCACAAGGCCCGTGCACAGCAGCGCGGACCACAGCAGTGCCCTGGACATCCCTGTCGCTCCTCGGCCTATGGCCAAGCATTGGTGATGGGCGGACTCTACTTCGCCGACACCCGCCACACCACATCGCCCACGTCGTCGGCTACCAGCAGCGCGCCGTCGGCGTCCATCGCCATGCCCACGGGGGCGCCCATCAGCGTCTTTTCATCCTTGGAGGTAAAGCCGCTGACCACTGGCTCCGGGCGGCCGGTCGGCTTGCCGTCCTTGAACGCGACGTAGACCACTTCGTAGCCGCTCAGCGGCGAACGGTCCCAGCTGCCGTGTTCGCCGATGAACGCGCCGCCGTGATACTTCGCCGGCAGCGCCTGCGCGGTGTAGAACATCAGGCCCAGCGGCGCCACGTGCGAGCCGATGGCGTAGTCCGGCACGATGGCCTTGGCCACCAGGTCCGGCCGCTGCGGCTGCACCCGCTCATCCACGTGCTGGCCGTAGTAGCTGTAGGGCCAGCCGTAGAAGCCGTCTTCCTTCACCGAAGTCAGATAGTCGGGCACCAGATCGGCGCCGATTTCATCGCGCTCGTTGGCCACCGCCCACAGCGTGCCGGTGCTCGGCTCCAGGTCCAGGCCGGTGGGGTTGCGGATGCCCGATGCATAGATGCGGCTGCCACGGGTGGCCACGTCCACTTCCAGCACCACCGCGCGGCGGTATTCGACGGCCAGGCCGTTCTCGGTGATATTGCTGTTGGAGCCCACGCCCACGTACAGCTTGCTGCCATCGGCGCTCGCGCGCAGATCCTTGGTCCAGTGGTGGTTGATGGTGCTGGGCAGGTCGGTGAACTCGCGGCCCTTGTCGGTCATGCGGGTTTCGCCGGGCACATAGTGGTACTGCATGATGTTGCCGGTGTTGGCCACGTACAGCGTGTCGCCGATGAGCTGGATGCCGAACGGCGAATGCAGGCCTTCGATGTAGACGTGCTGGGTCCAGGTATTGGTGCCAGGCGTGCGCCGCAGCAGGGTGACCCGGTTGCCGCCCTTGCCGGCCTTGCCCGAGCGTGCCTTCACCTTGCCGGCGATCCACTGCTTGGGCGTGGTGACCGGCTCTTCGCCAGGGCCATTGCCTTCCACCACCAGCACATCGCCGTTGGGCAGGGTGAGCAGGCGGCGCGGGTGCTGCAGGTTGGCGGCGATGCGCTCGATCTTCAGGCCTTCGGCCACGGTGGGCGCCTGGCCGTCGGCCCAGCCCACGCCCTTGGGCACCTGCATGGGCGGCATGAGGAAGTTGGCCGGCTTGGGCAGCGGCGGCTGCGCCCCGGACTGGTCGGCCGGATGGTATTCGGCCTTGCCCGCGCAGGCGGCCAGCATCACCGACAGCGAGAGGATGCCCAGCGTGGGCAGGATGCGATCAGCCATGACGACCTCCGTGCAGTACCGGCGTCTGCAGCGACAACAGGATGAAACCGATGGCGATCAGGCCCACGGTCAATGCGGAAAGAATGGTGCCCGGCACGGCCACCGCGTAGGCATCGCGGCTGTGCACGAAGGCGTTCCAGATGGCCAGCACGATGGCGACCAGGTTGAGCAGGAAATCCACGCGGTCGGTGCCGGTGGCGGTGCCGTTGCGGCGCCAGACCGCGAACAGGTTGATCAGCCGCGGGACGATGGCGATGAGCAGGCCGAAGGTGATCAGCCAGGCGGCGGACTTGCCCCACATCACCTCGGCGGTATTGAGGTAGAGGACGTCGAAGATGAGGCCGGCAACGAAGAAGCCGAACGGTATCGGATTCAGCAGGCTGAAAAGTGTGGTGCCCAAGCCGCGATGGGCCTGGGCGACGGGGTTGACCATGGTCGTGCTCCGGAGAGGAAGGGGTACACGGCCGTAGTAGCACAGCCGGCCGGGAGGTCGCGCGATGATGGCCGGGGGGGTGTCGCCGGGCTTGGATGGATGTGCCGACCAACAGTCGGCCCCCACCGTAGATCCACGCCATGCGTGGATGGACGATGCCGGGGTCCATGCCGCGGATGGATGGTGCCAACCAAGGCTGGCATCTGAAGTAGATCCACGCCGTGCGTGGATGGATGATGCCGGGGTCCATGGCCCGGACGAATGTGCCGACCAACGATCGGCACCCACCAGGATGGATGCCGCCCGACACGTGCCATCACCGATCAGACGGGCAGCAACTTGCCGTCTTCAGTGCGTTCGAACTCGGTACCCGCCGGCGCATCCACCACTGCCAGGACGGTATGATCGCAATTGGCGATGGTGTTCACGTCGTACACGCCGGAGTTTCCCGGCTCGTCCAGGTAGTCTTCGGTTTCGTCACCGGCAAGAAATCGCCAGCCACTGTCCAACTCGTTGTCCGGCGCCTCGCGGTAGCAGTAACCCACGGGCTGGCCATCAACGGTGATGCGATCGGTGGCGATGCATCCACCATAGCCCTCCAGCAGCGGCTTGATCTGCTCGGCGGTGAGATGGAATTGCTTCGGCTTCATCGTGCCTCCTCAGGGAACGTAGACCAGGTGCAGACTGTACTCGAAGCCGGTTTCGGTTTCGGCGATATCCACATCCATCACCAGATCACTTCGCCCTTCCGCGGCCGTATGCAGATCGACCAGGACCTTCCAGCGCTCGCCATACCACTGGCTGACCGAAGTTTTCCAGGCGGCCTCGGGGAGCGGCACCAGTGTTTCGCCGTAGTCCTCGATGATGCCGGTGATGATGCGCCAGGTGTCGGCGCTGCATGGGGGCACGTTCGCAGCCTGCGGCGAACGGCCGGCGGCGATCTCGTTGGCCATCCACGTCAGGGTCGGACGGAATGCTTCGTCCACAGGGGTTTCGGTGTCCGGGTCTTTCCTGACCATCGGTCTTCCTTGTGCAAGGGCTGCGAGACATGGCCCATGCATGATGGCATGGGTGAGGTGTGCCGCGCCCGGAGGGATGTGCCGACCAACGGTCGGCACCCACCGGCTTGGATGGACGGTGTCGGGATTCATGGCCCGGAGGGATGTGCCGACCAACGGTCGGCACCCACCGGCTTGGATGGACGGTGTCGGGATTCATGGCCCGGAGGGATGTGCCAACCAAGGTGGCATCTACCAGTAGATCCACGCCATGCGTGGATGTGCCGACCCACGGTCGGCACCCACCGTCAGGCAAACGCGGCCAGCGCTTCCACCAGCGCGTCCATCTGCTGCGGCCGGGTGAACACCGACGGGGTCACGCGCACGCAGGCGCCCGATTCCAGGCCATCACGATGCGTGGTGAACACGCGGTGCTCATCCAGCAGGCGCTTCTGCAGGGCCATGTTGTCGGCAACGCTGGTGCGGCCGCGCAGGCGGAAGCTGGCCAGTGCGCTGGCCAAGGCCGGGTCCGACGAGGACAGCACTTCCAGGTGCGCCATCTGCCGCGCGGGCACCGTCCAACGCTCGCGCAGGTAACGCAGGCGTGCCTGCTTGTTGGCCGAGCCGATGCGCTGGTGCAGGGCAATGGCTTCGGGCAACGCCAGGTACGCGGCGAAATTGACCGTGCCGGTGTGCACGCGGCTGCCCACGCGCCCATCATCGGTCTCGCCCATGTACGGGTCGAGGTCGGCCACGCGGCCCTTGCGCACGTACATCGCGCCCACGCCCACCGGCGCGCCGATCCACTTGTGCAGGTTGATGCCCACGAAATCGGCCTTCAGGTCCGGCACCGCGAAGGCGATCTGGCCGAAGCCGTGGGCGGCATCGACGATCACATCGATACCGCGCGCACGCGCGCGTTCGGCAATCTCGGCCACCGGCAGCACCAGGCCGTGGCGGTGGCTGACCTGGGTCAGCAGCACCAGCTTCAGCTTCGGCAGCCGCGCGAAGGCGGCATCGTAGGCCTGCAGGATCTGCGCGCGATCGGGCACGGCCGGCAAGGCGATGCGCTCCACCTGCACGCCGCGCCGCTGCTGCAGCCAGTGCATGGCGCCGATCATGCTGTCGTAGTCCACGTCGGCGTACAGCACCTGGTCGCCCGGCGAGAGGCGGTTGTAGCCGCCGATGAGGGCCAGCATCGCCTCGGTGGCACCGCGGGTCAGGGCAATCTCGTCGACGCCCACGCCCAGCATGTCGGCCACCTGGCGGTGCACGGCCATGTACTCGGCGGGGAACGTGTGGCGCCCGTACCAGGCGTTGCCGCGGTTCACCTCGGCGGTGTGCCGCTGGTAGCTGGCCAAGGTCTCGCGACCCATCGCGCCCCAGTAGCCGTTTTCCAGATGGTTCACTTCATCGGTGATGTCGAAGTGGCTGGCCACGGCGGCCCAGTAGCCTTCATCGCGGGCCAGCACGTCCGGCGCCACGGTCGTTGCAGGAATTTCCATGGCCGCAGGGTAGCGCGGCCGCACGACCGTGCGCGGTGAAGACGCGCACTGCAAGGAGCCGATCAAGCACCGCGCCGCTGCGGAAGTCTCGGCCACGGCAGGAACAGTGCGATGGCCAGAACAAGGAAGAACGGGGTCGTCAGGAGCGCGGCGTAATCGCTGCCGAAGGCCCACAGGTCAATGAACACGCGATCCTGCCCTGGCAGGTTGACCAGGACCACCGTCAGCGCGGCGATGGACGGCACCGGCAGGGCCGCGTGCTGCGCCAACAACAGCGTAGGGGATAACAGGGCCAGCTGCAGGGCAAACAGGGCCCTGAACATCCAGCGATTCGCTTGCCAGCGACGAGCGCGGCGCCACAGCACCGTCAGCAGGATCAGTGGCAGCACAGACAATACGATGCAGGCCCCCCAGACTCCCGTCATGCCGACGTGCCCGCGTGCCTGCAGAAAGAAGAGATTTTCTTCACGATGTGCGTCCCTGCGTTTTCGAGGGCTTCATTTTCTTCTCAACCGACCAGCCAGGGAACCCCAGAAGGCGCAAGAACTGCTAAACGCTGCCCGCGTTGATCCGCTACGCTCCC
Source organism: Stenotrophomonas sp. STEN054 (assembly GCF_056854535.1). Classification (NCBI taxonomy): domain Bacteria; kingdom Pseudomonadati; phylum Pseudomonadota; class Gammaproteobacteria; order Lysobacterales; family Lysobacteraceae; genus Stenotrophomonas; species Stenotrophomonas sp. STEN054. The sequence goes on from NZ_JBXFWG010000005.1 coordinate 73,063, forward strand.
AGGCATGCAACCGGGGGGCGCAATGAGCGCGGCAAGCCAGGCACTGTGGTACATCGAGACGCACGCCGCGCTGCCGCTGGCATTGGCTGATATCGCAGCGGCTGCCGGCGTTTCTCCCTTCCATCTGTCGCGCCTGTTCCAGGCACGCACCGGCACCTCGGTCGTGCGCTACCTGCGCGGACGGCGCCTGACCGCCGCGGCCCAGCAACTGGCCGCCGGCGCGGCGGACATCCTGCCGGTCGCCCTGGAAGCCGGCTATTCCACCCATGCGGCATTCACCCGTGCATTCTGCGAGCAGTTCGGGCAGACCCCCGAGCGGGTGCGCGACAACGGCCTGGACGGTCTGCCACTGGTACAGGCCCTGCGGCTGGACGATGCGCCCTCACCCTGCACCGAAGCACCACGCCTGCTGGACGCGCCTGCGCTGGATCTGGCGGGCATCGGCCAACGCCATGGACGCGAGGGCAGCGGGGCCATCCCCAGCCAATGGGCGCGACTGAACCGCGCGTGGCCATCGCCGGTGCCGGTCAGTTTCGGCGTGTGCTGCAACCACGATGATGACGGCGGCTTCGACTACGTGGCCGCGCTTCCGGCCAGCACGCTGCCGTCCGTACCCGCGGGCTGGCAGCGCGTGAGGGTGCCGGCGCAGCGCTACCTGGTGGCTTGGCACGGCGGGCACATCTCAGCCATCCGCTCAACGTGGTTCTGGCTGCTGGACACCTATCTGCCCTCGGCCGGGCTGGATCTGGCCAACGCCCCCGAGCTGGAGCGCTACGACGCGCGCTTCGATGAGCACACCGGCCATGGTGGCATGGAGATCTGGCTGCCGGTCACCGAACGATCCCCCCTGAAAGGACACAGGCAATGCAGATGAAGGGAATGCTGTTGGCGCTGTTGTGCAGCGTGTTTTCGCCGGCCGTGCTGGCGCAGGAATGGAAGGCAGGTGAACAGCACGGCACGACCGCGCTGGCCAGTGCAGGGGTGCGTGACGCGCAGCAGCGTGACACGCTGCGCTTCACGGTGTGGTACCCGGCACCCGCATCCAGCAACGAGACGCCGCTGACCATTGGCGCGCCGGATGCCCCGTTGTTTGACGTGGGCAGATCGGCCATCGACGCGCCCATCGCGGGTGATCGGCTGCCCACGCTGCTGCTGTCCCATGGCAACGGTGGCAGCGCGCGGATGATGGGATGGCTGGGCACGGCACTGGCACGCGCAGGCTACATGGTGATTGCGGTGGACCACCCCGGCAACAACGGTGCCGATGAAATGACGCTGGCCGGCAGCGCGCTGACCTGGCTGCGCGCACAGGACCTGCAGGCCGCACTTGCCGCCGTGCAGGCCGATCCGCGCCTGGGGCCGCATGTGGACGCACAGCGCCTGGGCGTCGTCGGCTTCTCGGCCGGGGGCTACACCGCGCTTGTGGCGGCGGGTGCCCGCCCCAAGCTGCAGCGGCTGCTCGATTTCTGCGACGCGCATCCGTCCGATGGCGTGTGCCGGCCGCAACCGGAAGCGCCGGCGCATACGCTGCAGGCGCGCCAGCAGGCCCTCGCCTCAGCGCAGCTGCAGCCGTACCTGACGGATGCCGACCAGTCGCGCGCCATCCCAGGCATACGCGCCGTCTACCTGCTGGCGCCGGCCATCGTGCAGGCCTTTGCCCCCGAGCAACTGCAGGCGCTGCAGCAGCCGGTGGCCATCGTACTGGGCGAGGAGGATGACATCGCTCCTCCGGCCACCAACGGCGAGGCGGCAGCGGCGTTGATTCCCGGCGCGGCCCTGCAGCGCCTGCCCGGCGTGGGCCACTACGACTTCCTGTCCTCGTGCACGGCGCTGGGCGAACAGCAGCTCGGGCCGGTGTGCAGCAGCCGCGTTCCGCGTGCGCACACCCATCGCGGCGCAGCCGAGGGCGTCATCGCGTTCTTCAGACATGCACTGAAGTAGATCCACGCCATGCGTGGATATGCAGCCTTCCGGCGGCGCGGGTTAGTATCCTGGCATCGCGCAAAGGAGACCGCATCATGCGCCTGCTGCACCTCACCCTGCCGGTGTCCGACGTGGGCACTGTCGCCGCCTGGTTCCACGACGTGCTGCAGCTGCGCGTGGTCGGCAATCACGTGCACATCGGCTGGAGCACGATCGAACTGCAAGCGGCGAACGGACAGCCGCTGGGCGGGGTGCACCTGGCCTTCAACGTGCCCGACAACCGCTTCAACGAGGCCATGACGTGGCTGCGCGAACGTTTGCCGCTGCAACGCAATCCCGAAGGCATCGACTACTTCGCGCTGGAGAGCAACTGGCAGTCGCAATCGGTGTATTTCACCGGGCCCGATGGGTTGATCCTCGAGCTGATCGGCCGCAGGCGCCTGCCCGCGGGTACGCATAGTGGCGCGTTCCATGGCAGTGAGCTGACCTGCCTGAGTGAAGTGGGTCTGCCCAGTGCGGACGTGGACGCGGTGCGTTCCGAGGCCAGCGCGCGGTTCGGATTGCAGCCGCTCAGCCCGCCGTCGCCGCAGTTCGCGCCGATGGGTGATGACGAAGGTCTGTTGATCGTGGCGGCTGCGGATCGCCGCTGGTTTCCCGAGAAGAAAGACCTGCCCAACGCGCGGGGCCTGCTGCTGCGCGTGGGTGATGTGCAGGGCAGCGGCGAGCTGGCCGATGCCGCGCAGGGCTGGCGGGTGGTCGCGTAGGTGGCACACGGTAGCGCCGGGCCATGCCCGGCGGACGCTGTCCCGGCACGGAGAAATATGTCAACCAAGGTTGTCACCTACCAGCCGCCCGACGCGCCCCCACCGCCACTGCTGCCACCGCCGCCGGACCAGCTGGACGACGACGACGACGAAGAGCTCGACGAGGAGGAAGAGGAGCGCGAGCTGCCGCCCGAACCACCACCTCCACCGCCGCCGCCCTTGGCCATCAGCAGGATCCAGCCCACATAGGCTGCAAACCCCGCCACCGACCACAGCACGGTGCCGGCATCGGAGTCGCGTGCCTGGTCGATGATCCACACCGCCGCGAAGCCGCCCACGATGACGAATACCAGCAGACGCACGGCGAAATCAGCGCGACTGTGGCGCCAACACTCACGCGCGACCAGGCACGGCAGTGTCACCAGGAACGCGAGCACGCCCAGCGCGACGTAAGCCGCCACGTGGATGACCAGGCCGGGGAACACGCCGCGCGTGAGCTGCAGGGTCAACGCCAGCACTGCGCTGATGGCCAGCATGGCGAACAGCGTGCCGCGGGTGCCGCGGCTGCGCCGCCAACTGCGCCCGCAGCCCCAGGCGACGGGCACGATGAACGTCAGCAGCATGCCCATGCCGAGCACCGCGCGCGGCTGGATGACTGCCGTCAACAGCGTGCCCGCGATGATCACGCCCAGCCACTCCAGCGGTGCGCGCCACCAGCGGCGGGGCTTGGGGCCATCGCCCGCCGCTGCGTCCGCAGCCTTTGCTGCGGCTTTCATGCGCTTCTTGCGCGGCCCACCCGGCCGCCGCAGCGGAGGCGGGTCCATCATCCGCGGTGATCGCCACAGGCCGGCGAAGAATGCCAGCAGCGCGGTACTGAACACCACCGTGTCAAAGTTGCCCCAGGCGATGTCCAAGGGGTGGTTGCTGGGCGGCGGCGGCAGCGGCTCGCCATCGATGAGCTGGACCAGCTGCGCGCTGCCGTCGATCACGCCCTGGTCGATATCGCCGTCGCGGAAGCGTGGCAGGATCGTCTCTTCGATGATGCGCTTGGCATACGCATCGGGAATCGCGCCTTCCAGGCCATAACCCGGCTGGATGCGCACGTTCCGGTCCTGCACCGCCACCAGCAGCAGCACGCCATCGTCCACGCCCTTGCGCCCCAGCTGCCACTGGTCGTACACGCGATGGGCATAGGCTTCGATGCTTTCATCACCGGTGCTGCCCACCACCAGCACCTGCAGCTGCGCGCCACCGCTGCGCTCGAACAGCGCGCGCGACTGCTGCTGCAGGCGGTCGGTGGTGCTGGCCGAAAGGACGCCGGTGGAATCGACCACCGGCGAATCCAGCACGGGGATCTGGGTCTGGGCGATGGCCAGCAGGGGCACGGCCAACAGAAGCATCGCGCACCACAGGTAGGCCAGCAGATGCCGGTGCATGTGTTGCGGTCGTGCCATCGCCTTCTCCATCGTTGTTCCTTCAGCCGCCCTGCCCGGCTTCGATCTGCGCATGCAGCGCCTGCAGGCGCGCCACCTGGGCATCGAACACCTGCAGGTCCGCATCCACCAGCGCCGGCCAGTCCGGTGCGTGGCCCAGCAGCTGCGCCACCTGTTCCTGCGGCGCGCGGTCGAAGCCTTCGGACAACACGGCCAGATAGCGCTGGCGGAAGCCCTGCGGGTCCTGCTGCTCCTGCACGTACAGCTGCACGGCGACGAGGCCGGCGAACAGGTAGTTGGCCAGGTACAGCGGATCTTCGTACATCAGCCGCTTGGTTTCCCAGGTGGCGCCCAGCGCGGGGTAGCGCTCGGCCATCATCCCGTAGCCGGACAGCACCTTCAGGGTCAGCGCATCGAGATCATCGGCCGTGCCGAGCGTGCCAGCGGCCACGCCCTGGTAGATCGACTGCTCCAGCTGCGCCTCCTCGGAGGCGGTGAACAGCTGCAGCACGATGTCATCCAGCAGCGACGTGAGGTAATAGGCCTTGGCACGCGGATCCTGCGCCTGCTGGTACAGCTGGTCGCGGAATTCCAGCTCGTTGAAGATGGCGTAGGCCTCGTTCAACCACGAGGTACCGTTGCGATAGAACGCCGACACGTTCCCGCGCTCCATCCATTGCCCATGCACGGCATGCCCGGCCTCGTGCACGACCTCCACATCGCTTTCCAGCGTGCCACCGCGCTGGCCGACGAACAGCAGGGAGGGCACGCCAGGGGCTGCGACCGGGAAGGCATCGGCGCTGCGCGGACCCAGCGTCGGAGCCATGTCCATGCGCCGCTGCGCCGGGTCGAGCAGTGCGCGTACTTCACCGGCGTACCCGGGTCCCAGCCCGCGCATCGCGTCGGTGGCGGTGTCGCGCACCTGCTCAAGGGTGAGGACCGGCGGTACGAAGCCTGCATCGGGCAGACTGAGATCCCAGATCTGCGGGTCCGGCGAGCCCATGCGTCCGGCATGTTGCAGCAGCACCTGCTGGTAGGCACGGCGCTGCGAAGCATGGCGCTGCACGGCGGTCAGGGTTGCCTGCACCGCGTCCGGGTCCAGGCCCATGCGGCGGTAACTGTGCTCGGGGGCACTGCCATCTCCCTGCAGTTGCGAGGCGCGATCGTTGACCTGCACCAGCGCCAGCAGCGTGCTGGCCATGGCCTCACGCTGCGATGCCACGCCCTGCCAGTAGCCCTTCCAGCCGGCCTCGCGCAGCGCACGGTCCCGGTGCCGTGACAGTGCCGTGCGGTCCTTGCGGCTGTCCAGCAGCCCGCCGTTGCTGGCGAAGGCCGGATAGCTGGCATGTTGAAGCAGCTGCCGCTGCAGGCGCGCGAATGCATCCAGTGCCGGGCTGGCCACCTCGTCCACGGCATCCTCCAGACCTGCAGCAGGCGGCGGCGTGGAGCTGCTGGCGTTGCCCAGCGCGCGCGTGCGCAGCCAGGCGTAGGGCGCCACCCAGCGCGCGTCGGCCGGTGCATCGACCAGCGCCTTGCGCGCGATGCCGGCGGCGTCATCGCACACATCCGCGACGGCGCGCTGCGCCTGCACCGGGCGGGAGTCACGCGCGTTGCGTGCGGCCTGCAGGTGCAGGTAGGCGCGATGACGCTGGCATTCGCCGAGCAGGCGCTCGGCCTGCTGTACGCGCGTAGCGGGGTCCGTCGGGCCGGCATCACGCAGCGTGGCGACAGCAGCGGAGTGCCGGGTGCGTGCCGCCTGCTCGGCCGCTGCATCGGCGAACCAGCTGCGGTCGTCGGCGTGCAGCACCTGCGCGCTGACCGTGCCAGCGGAGAGCAGCAGCACGCTGGCGGTGATCGATCGCATCCTGCGGGTGTTCATGCCAGCTTCCTTTGTAGAGTCGAGCGATGCTCGACTGGATTCATCCGCAGTCGAGCACGCTCGACTCTACGCCATGACCCAACCTTCGGCAGGGTCAGATCGATTGGTCTTCACGCCTGACCAGCTGCCAGCACGGCCTGCGGACGAAGGTGTAGGTCTGCTGGTCGCTGGTGTCAGGGGTGCGCATCTGCACCTGCATCCGGCCGTCGGCCAGGGCGGTGACCTGCATTTCGCGGCCGCGCCCCTTCAGCGTGGCTGGGTCCGGCATCACCGGCCACTCGACCTCGGCCAGCGCGACGGTGCGTTCAACCGTGGCCGGTTCGGGCTCGGCGCCAGCATCGATGTAGCTGTCCAGCAGCGGATCGGCCGTGGCCGCTTCCTGCAGGGCGATCTCATGACCGAAGTGCGCGAGGAAATCCTCGAAGACCGGGTGGGGGCACTGCGTGCCGGCGCCTGCGGAGGCCGCGACCGGCGCGGCCGGGGCACTGGCGGTGGCGGCCGTGCTGGTCGGGGCCGGGGCCGGCGCCGCAGCTTCGGCCGGTGCTGCCTGCGGGGCGGGCTTGCAGGCCGACAGCGCCAGGCCAAGGGCAAGTGCCAGGGCGGCATAGTGAAGATGGCTCAAGGGATCCTCCTGATTCCGGGTCGGTCGCGCGGGTGCCTGGCGCGGGGCAGGCAAGCATAGCCACGGGCGGGTCAACTGCGCTTCCACATCCGTGGCCCGGAACCGCCGCGGGCGGCAGGGGTAGACTAGCCCGCTCACGCCCGCCCCTGGTTTCCCATGCGCACCTTCCTGCTGGTCATCGGCCTGCTGCTCTCCCCTTTCTCGACCGCGCTTGCCGCAGGCGTGCAGGTGCGCGAGGGCGACTTGTTGTTCGTCACCGCCGGGCACAGCGGCCTGAGTGCGGCCATCGACGACGCCACCGCCACGCAGGGCGCGACCAGCTTCGACCACGTGGCCCTGGTGGCGGCCGGTGCGCACGGCTGGCAGGTACTGCATGCCGATGAGAAGGGCTCGCGGCAGCAGACGCTGGTGGACTTCCAGCGCGACGCGCGCGGCAGGCAGCGGCAGATCGTGGTGTACCGGCTGCGTGCGGCGCCGGCCGGTGCGATCGTCGATGCGGTTGCCAAGGCACGCGCGATGCTTGGCAAGCCGTACAACACGGCCTATGTGTTGAACGAGGACAGCTACTACTGCTCGGACTTCATCGAGCGTGCCTTCCGCGCGCACCATGTGTTCGCGCTGCAGCCGATGAACTTCCGCAACCCGCAGACCGGGGAGATCGCCCAGCATTGGGTGGACCTGTACCACGGCATGGGCATGGATGTGCCGCAGGGCCTGCCCGGCACCAACCCCAACGACATGGCCGCCAGCGCGGTGCTGGAACGGGTCGGCGTGCTTTAAACCGGCATGTCTTGAAAAGCGAAGCCCCGCACGGGGCGGGGCTTCAGTATTCAGACCTGGCGGGGGCCGGGCTCATTCTTCTTCGTCGTTGCCGCCCTGCTGCTGGTTGCGGTTCTGCTGCTGGTCCTGCTTCTGCTGGTCCTGCTGCTGTTGCTGCTGCTGGTCACGACCGCGACCCTGCTGCTGATCCTGCTGGTTCTGCTGACCCTGCTGGTTCTGCTGACCCTTCTGGTTCTGCTGGTTCTGCTGTGCCATGTCCGTGTCTCCGAAGCCACGCGCGGAATGCGGTGGACGGGGCCATCGTCTGCAGTCGAAGGTTAACCATGCGTTGCAACCCAGCTAGGCTGGCGTGCACGCGCTCGCGAAAACACCGCGCGCCCCTTGCCGCACAAGGCCCTGAAGGATTCATGCGGCGTGTGCATGTGCTCATGCCCGCACGGCAACAGCCGCATTCAGCGGCCCTGGCCCTTGTGACGCGCGCATGACGGCCTACTCCCAAGGTCCCATTTGCAGCCGCGCGCGGCACCGCTATGGTCAGGCGGACACCCGCCGGAGACGCGCATGGCCCCGCAGACCGCAGTACGCCCTTCCTACGATGAAGCCCGCGACCGCTTCGATATCGCGCAGTGGCAGGCCCGCTTCCAGGGGCGCCTGGACGAGGGCCTCAATGCCTGCGTGGAGTGCTGCGACCGCTACTGCGGAAGTGATCGGCTGGCCCTGCGCTGGATCGACGCACAGGGTGCGCTGCACCTGTACACCTTCGATGACCTGCGCGATGCCGCCGCCCGCGCCGCACAGGTGCTGCGAGCCGCCGGGGTCGGCCCCGGCGATGTGGTGGCCGGCCTGCTGCCGCGCACGCCCGACCTGCTGGCTACCATCCTCGCTACCTGGCGCCTCGGCGCGGTCTACCAGCCACTGTTCACCGCGTTCGGCCCCAAGGCCATCGAAAGCCGCCTGAAGACCGGCCATACCCACCTCGTGGTGACCGACAGTGCGCACCGCGGCAAGCTGGACGAACTGGATGCCTGCCCGCCGGTGGCCACCGTGCTGACGCCCGGCCAGGTACTGCGCGATGGTGACATAGACTGGCGCGCCGCCACCGCGGCGGCCACGCCTGCACTGGAACCGGTGCTGCTGCCCGGCGATGCGCTGATGGCCCTGCTCTCGACCTCCGGCACCACCGGCAGCCCCAAAGGCGTGCCCGTGCCGCTGCGCGCGATGATGGCCTTTGCCAGCTACATGGAACTGGCCGTGGACCTGCGCGCCGACGACGTGTTCTGGAACATCGCTGATCCCGGCTGGGCCTACGGTCTGTACTACGCGGTGATCGGCCCGCTGATGCTTGGCCATGCCACCACCTTCAGCGAAGCCGGCTTCAGCGTGCACGGCCTGAATACGATCATCGGCCAGCTGGGGGTGACCAACCTGGCCGGTTCGCCCACCGCGTACCGGCAGATCATTGCTGCCGGCCCCGCCGCCAGTGCCGGCATCAAGGGCCAGCTGCGCGTGGTCAGCAGCGCCGGCGAACCGCTGAACCCGGAGATCGCCCGCTGGTTTGCCGAGCACCTGCAGACCACGGTGCTGGACCACTACGGCCAGACCGAGACCGGCATGGTGGTGAACAACCACCACACGCTGGCCCACCGCGTGCGTCCGGGGTCGTCGGGCTTTGCGATGCCCGGCTACCGCGTGGCGGTGCTGGACGACCAGGGCAACGAGCTGCCACCGCGCACGCCCGGCATTCTCGCGGTGGACCTGAAGCAGTCGCCGATCATGTGGTTCACCGGCTACTACCAGGCGGAGACCCCGGCCATCGCCGGCGGCTACTACCGCACCGGCGATTCGGTGGAGTGCGAGGACGACGGCTCGATCAGCTTCATCGGCCGCTCCGACGACCTCATCACCTCGTCCGGCTACCGCATCGGCCCGTTCGATGTGGAGAGCGCGCTGATGGAACATCCGTCGGTGGCCGAAGCCGCGGTGATCGGCGTGCCCGATCCGGAGCGGACCGAGATCGTCAAAGCGTTCGTGATCCTGCGTGATGGGTTTGAAGGCAGCGACGCGCTGGCGCACGAACTGCAGCAGCACGTGCGCCAGCGGCTGTCCGCGCACGCCTATCCGCGCCAGGTGGAGTTCGTGGTGGCGGTGCCGAAGACGCCCAGCGGCAAGGTGCAGCGGTTCCTGCTGCGCAAGGCGGAGATCGAGAAGCAGGCGGCAGGCTGATGTAGAGCCGAGCCCGTGCTCGGCTGGTTTTTGTAGAGCCGAGCCTATGCTCGGCTGGTTTTTGTAGAGCCGAGCCTATGCTCGGCTGTCGTTGCAAGCAGCCGAGCATGGGCTCGGCTCTACATTCTGCAGACGCTACGGCATCACGGGCGGCACATAGGTCAGGGTCATGCCCAGCAGCCACAGCAGGCCCAGCACCAGCGGGATGTGCACCAGCAGCTGGATGAAGGTGAAGCCGACGATGTCGCGGGCCTTCAGGCCCAGCACGCCCAGCAGCGGCAGCATCCAGAACGGGTTGATCAGGTTCGGCAGCGCCTCGGCCGCGTTGTAGACCTGCACCGCCCAGCCCAGGTGCGCCTTCAGTTCGTTGGCGGCCTGCATCACGTAGGGCGCTTCGATGATCCACTTGCCGCCACCGGACGGCACGAAGAAGCCCAGCACCGCCGAGTAGACGCCCATCACCAGGGCGAAGGTATCGGTGCTGGCCACGTGCACGAACAGGCTGGACAGGCGATGCGCGAGGGTCTGCCCGTCGCCGCCGGCGGCATGGGTGAGGATCATCGCGATGCCGCCGTACAGCGGGAACTGGATGAGCACGCCGGTGGTGCTGGGCACCGCCTTGGCCACCGCGTTGAGGAAGCTGCGCGGGCGCCAGTGCAGCAGCAGGCCCAGCGAGATGAACAGGAAGTTGTAGGTATTGAGGTTGGCGATGGCGGTGACCACCGGCTTGTTGGCGAACTCGTTGAACAGCCAGCCGAAGGCCAGCAGCGAGAGCAGCACGGTCAGCAGTGGGCTGTATTCCAGCCATTCACCCGGGCGCGTGCGCTGCTGCAGCGGCTCGGATTCGGCCTGCGCGGCACCGGGGAAATCCTCGGCGGTGCGCGCACTGCCCGCCGCCGGCGCGGTCAGCCAGGCAATCAGCAGCGAGACCAGGATCAGTACCGCGGTCAGCGCGATCGACTGCCACAGGAAGATGGTTTCGGTGAAGGGCAGCACGCCGGTGATTTCCACCAGGCCGGGCGGCATGCTGGCCGGGTTGGCCTGCAGCTGCGCGGCCGAGGAGCTCAGGCCCATCGCCCACACGGCACCCAAGCCTAGGTAGGCCGAGGCACCGGCGGCGCGGTAATCCATGCGCAGCTCGGTACGGCGGGCGAGCGCGCGCACCAGCAGGCCGCCGAACACCAGCGAGAAACCCCAGCTGAGCAGCGAGGCCAGCATGCTGACCAGGCCGACGTAGACCACGGCGCCGCGGCCGGTGCGCGGCACCCGCGCGAGGAAATCGATGAAGCGCGCCACCACCGGCGCGGTGGCCAGCGCATAGCCGCCGATGACCACGAAGGCCATCTGCATGGTGAAGGGGATCAGGCTCCAGAAGCCGTCGCCGAAGGCGCTGGCCGTGGCCTGCGGGGTCGAGCCAAAGCCCATTGCCGCCACCGCGACGATGACCACGCCCAGCACCGCGAACACGTACGCGTCGGGGAACCACTTTTCCGCCCAGGCGGCCGAGCGCAGCGCTGCGCGCGCCATCCAGCCGTCCTGTACTGCTGCCGTTGCTGACGAGGCCATCGCCTACCCTCCCAGGTTCGATGGACCGATTCTGGGCGGTGGGGTGCGGGCTGTCAGCCACCTATTGGTCGTAGGGGGCGGGATTCCCGGCGCTGTGCGCCGCCGCCCGAGCATGGGCTCGGGCGCTACGGATATCCGGTTCCGGGATTGCCCCCTGTAGAGCCGAGCCCACGCTCGGCTGCGTTTCTCAGCGCAGCGCCAGGTCCACTGCGATGCCCGCAAACAGCGCCGCACCCACCCAGTTGTTGTGCAGGAAGGCCTTGAAGCAGGGGCCGCGCTCGCGGTTGCGGCAGATCCAGAACTCGTACACCACCAGCACCGCGGCCACGGCCACGCCGGTCAGGTAGTACCCGCCCAGCCCGCCGCGCACGCCCACCAGGGCCATCGTGGCCAGGAACAGCGCGTACAGCACGCCTTGGATGACCAGATCCAGCTCGCCGAACAGGATGGCGGTGGAGTGCGAGCCCATCTTCAGGTCGTCCTCGCGGTCGACCATGGCGTACCAGGTGTCATACGCGGTGGACCACAGGATGTTGCCCGCATACAGCAGCCAGGCCAGCACCGGCACCTCGCCCTGCACGGCAGCAAAGGCCATCGGGATGCCCCAGCCGAAGGACATGCCCAGGTACACCTGCGGCAGGTGGGTGTAGCGCTTCAGGTAGGGGTAGCTGGCGGCCAGGAACACGCCGATGAAGCTCAGGCCGATGGTCAGCCAGTTCAGGGTCAGCACCAGGCCGAAGGCCACCAGCATCAGCACCGCAAACAGCGCCAGCGCCGCGCGGCCACTGATCGCGCCGGTCGCCAGCGGCCGCGACTTGGTGCGCTCCACGTGCGGGTCCAGCCAGCGGTCGGCGTAGTCGTTGATGACGCAGCCCGCCGAGCGGGTCAGCCAGACGCCGGCGGTGAACACGAACAGCGTCCACAGCGGCGGCAGGCCGCCGGTGGCCAGCCACAGCGCCCACCAGGTGGGCCACAGCAGCAGCAGGGTGCCGATCGGGCGATCGGCGCGCATCAGGGACCAGTAGTGACGCCAGCGCGGCGTCGGCGCCGGATGCGGCGCGGAAAGGGGGGTGTCAGCCATGGCGATAGGATACTCCTGCGCTGGAGGGTCGGCGGCGCGGGCTTGGAAAAGACAAGGCCCGATGCGCCTGCGCGCACCGGGCCCCGGTGTCCTGCCTTGCGAAAAGATCAGGCCTTTTCGTCGGACTTGTACTCGTAGTAACCGTAGCTGTAATAGCCCGTGGCACGCTTCTCGACCGCGTTGAAGATCGCTCCCTTGATCTGCACGCCGTTCTGCTCGAAGCGCTGCAGCGTCAGCTCGATTTCCTTGGCCTGGTTCACGCCGAAACGGGTAACCAGCAGGCTCGAGCCAGCGTGGGTGGCGACCAGCGCCGGATCGGTCACGGCCAGGATCGGCGGCGTATCGACGATCACCAGGTCGTACTTGCCGGACATGTCCTGCAGCAGCTGCGCGAAGCGCGGGTGCATCAGCAGCTCGGCCGGGTTCGGCGGAATGTCACCACGCACCATGTAGTGCATGTTGTCCAGGCCGGACACCGGATGGATCACGTCGTCGACCGTCAACTTGCCGCCCAGCACGTCCGACAGGCCCTTCTGGTGCGACACACCCAGGATCTTGTGCAGGGTGCCCTTGCGCATGTCGGCGTCGATGACCAGCACGCGCTGGCCCGCCTGCGCGATGACCGCGGCCAGGTTGGTGGACACGAAGGTCTTGCCCACGCCCGGGCGCGGGCCCGAGATGGTCAGGATGTTGTTCTTCGCTTCCAGCATGGCGAAGTGCAGGCTGGTACGCAGGCTGCGCAGCGCTTCCACGGTCGGATCGGCCGGGGCAGTCACCGCCAGCAGGTGCTGGCGACCGTCGGCCACCACGCGCGTACCGTGCTTGCCCTTGCGCAGCTTGGGCAGCGTGTTGGACACGCTGAGCGGGATCGCGGCGTAGACCGGCAGGCCCAGGGCTTCGATGTCCGCCGGGTCTTCGATGCCCGGGTTGAGCATGCGCTGGAGGAAGACGGCGCCCGCAGACAGGAGCATGCCAAGAAGCGTGGCAATGATGACAATGATCTTCTTCTGCGGCTTGACCGGATTAACGATGTCAACCACCGCCGGATCCACGATTCGAACGTTGCCGACGGCGCCGGCGCGGGCAACATCCAACTGCTGCGCCTGATTGAGCAGCGCGGTGTAGAGCTCATTGCTGACCTGCAGATCGCGGGTCAGACGAAGCAACTCCTGCTGGGTATCAGGCAACTGTCCAACCTGTCGCTGAAAACCGGCTTTGCGCCCTTCCAAGTCGCTGATCTGCTTAAGCAATGCCCGGTAGGCAGGATGCTCGCGGGTGAAACTGCGGTCCATCTCCGCCTGTCTCAGACGCAGCTGCTGGATGCTGGCCTCTACGGCAACTTCCTGTTCCAGCAGTCCCTTTGTCTGCATGGTGATGTCGACAGAGTTTGAACGCGACTGGTATGCGCTCATCTCCGCCTGCGCCTGCTCCACTTGACGGCGGATGGTCGGCAACTGTTCTTTGACGAACTGAAGCTGCGACGCTGCCTCGGCGGAACTTCGGTCGACATTCTGCCGCACATACGATTCGATGACCCGCTGTACCACAGCCTGCGCACGATCCGGATTCGAGTCCTCGAATCGAACCTGCAGAATCCCGGACTCCTTCCCGAGCTCAGAGGCACGAACGCCATCCTGCAGCGCAGAGATCACATCAAGTCGGCGCAGTTTTGTAACCAGGAAACGAGTACCTGGGTTAGCGTGAAGCGCTGCCACTTCAAGTGTCACGCCACGCCCAACCGCCGGTTGCCCCACCTGCCCCTTCAGAAGAAGGTTGCCATCTGAATCGGAAACGCTGAACGTGCCGGCCTTCTCGCCAGCTTCCAAGGTCAATGGCACTGAAACGAGGAAGGGAGGTACGTCAAGCCGGTGGACAGCAATATCCTCACCACCCCAGCCATAACGACTCATGCCAAACCGAGGCGCCGCTACCTGACCCACGGACTCCGGCTGGAAGCGCCGGGCCAGGAATTCACCGATCAGGGGGAAGCGAGACGGCGCGACTTGGATGTCCAACTGCAAATCGTCGACGGCACTGCCAACGACGGTCCGCGAGGTGAGCAGGGCCACCTCAGTCGTTGCCGCGGTGCTACCACCACCGGTCAACGAATTCAGATCGGACAAGCCAGGGATCGAAGGTACCTTTGACTCTACCTGCACCATGGCCTGTGCCTGGTAGACCGGCGTCGAAAGAATCGCATACAGCACGCCAACAACGGCGAACACGGCCGTCGTGCAGATGATCCACCACTTGCGGTCGATGAAGATGCCAGCCAGCTCGCGCAGGTCGAGCTCATCATCCTTGGTCAATCGTGATTCCGTTTGTTTTGTCATCGCTTCCACATGATTTCAGAATCAGAAACGGAGCCAGCCCCCGCCGGCAAGCCGTTTCACAAATAGTGCCTGACGGAAGCCACCCGGTCAGCCCTTTGCGAAAGGCTGAGCAGGGCTCCGACCATCTGCCACGTCGCGTCTGCGCCGGGAAAGCTGCACCCAGCTCAGTAGTTTACCCTATGTTGAAAGAGGCGCGCGGGGGGTCGCACCCGACTCTGAGACGGGGGACCTGAGATGGACAATCACCGTGCCCAGGCGCGTCTGGCTGAGCTTACGGCCTCAGCCAGGTTGGCCAGACGGTCAAACCCGCTTGCGCGACCAAGGGGAGCCATGTCGCGCACAGCGCCGTTCAGAATGGGCGAGAGGTCGCCCCCCCCCAGCATCCCAGGTTGTTGCAGATATGACGTCACCAACCGTACGGCTCGTGAACAGGGGCGCCGAATACTGCCATGAATTTGACGCTTGTAGTACGATCCATGACGTTCCGCAGGGCCGTCTTCACTTGATGGACTTGGGAATTGGGTCGCGATCGCGACCCCACACATCATGGATTGCGGCCTGTGCTTTGGGGAGCGCAACGGCACTTCCTGTTGCCCCGCCCCGCTAGCCTGAAGTGCTGCATGCAAAAGGAACTTGAAATGAAGATTGCCGTGGCCGGCACTGGATACGTCGGCCTGTCCAACGCAGTATTGCTTGCGCAGCATCACCAAGTCGTTGCGCTGGATATCAACTCTGACCGGGTGGATCTCATCAATTCTCGAAAGGCTCCGATCGAGGATGTCGAGATTGCAGATTTCCTTGCCAACAAGCCTCTCGACCTTACCGCAACACTCGATTGTCGAGAGGCATACGAAGGCGCTGCCTTCGTTATTATCGCGACGCCAACCGATTACGATCCCCAGACCAACTACTTCAACACGAAGTCGGTAGAGTCCGTCATTCAGGACGTACTGGAAGTAAATCGCCAGGCAGTGATGGTGATCAAGTCGACCGTGCCAGTAGGGTGCACGGAGGAACTGCGCAGGCGCTTCGCCACCGACAACATCATTTTTTCGCCGGAGTTCCTCAGGGAGGGCAAGGCTCTCTACGACAACCTGCATCCGAGCCGCATCATCGTCGGTGAGAGGTCCGCTCGCGCGACTGCTTTTGCCAACCTGCTGAAACAAGGTGCAATCCGCAAGGACGTACCAACGCTCTTCACCGATGCGACCGAGGCTGAGGCCATCAAGCTGTTTGCCAATACGTACTTGGCAATGCGCGTGGCGTATTTCAACGAGCTTGATACGTATGCAGCTGCTCATGGGTTGGATACCCGCCAGATCATCGAGGGCGTCAGCCTGGATCCCCGTATCGGCGCACATTACAACAACCCTTCGTTTGGCTACGGGGGCTACTGCCTGCCGAAGGATACAAAGCAGCTCCTTGCTAATTACAGCAACGTCCCCCAAAACCTGATCCACGCCGTTGTCGAAGCAAATCGAACGCGAAAGGACTTCATTGCCGATGAAGTCATCCGCCGCTGCCCAAAAGTCGTGGGCATCTATCGTCTTGTAATGAAATCCGGCTCCGACAACTTCCGCGCATCCGCGATCCAAGGCGTTATGAAGCGGATCAAGGCCAAGGGTATCGAAGTCATCGTTTACGAGCCGGTACTCACTACGAGCGACTTCTACAGATCACGTGTCGTCAACGACCTCGCGGCGTTCAAAGAACAAGCAGATGTTATTGTCGCCAATCGCATTTCTGCGGAAATTGCAGATGTCGAGCATAAGGTCTATACGCGCGATCTCTTCGGTGCTGATTGATCAGGCACCGGATGAACATGCATTCAACCAAAACAGTCTCATTCATGAGCATCAAGACCCAGTTTGACAATCTGGGCGACGCGCTTATCAACCGCGAACTCTGCCGGCTCGCCGCCAGAAGGACCCTTACCTATGTCGATTTTTCCAGAGCTCCGCAGAGCTTTGAATCCTCGATGCGGGTTGATGGCCAGCAGAACGTCGTCAGCCTTCGCAAGCGTGGCTTCGCGCAGCTGTTACAACTGATGGTCCGACACCGACTGCAGGGTGATAGGTGCGTATTTTTTTTGAATCCGGGCGGTCTAGGTGGAAGAAAGAAGTCACGGAAGAGTCTTCTGGCCGCATCTCTATACAACGTGATCCTCTCCGCGCTTTGTCTCGCAGGCGTCCGTATCTGTCATGTCGGCATGTCATTTGATGCCATGGATCGACCTGAGAGGATCGTAGCCGGATGGCGGAGACGCCTTCTTTATTCGTTCGCGGTGCGCGATCGCATCAGCGAGAGCTATCTGCATTCGATTGGCGTGCCCGTCGACGAAGTCGTACCGGACCTGTCATTTAACCTATATCAGCATCCTACGCCCTCCGCTGCCCAGCGGCGCGCTGTTGCCTTCAGCTTTCGATTCGATGGCAAGGCTGACGAAAGGGAAGTACAGCAGACCGTAAGACGAATAATGGAGGCACTTGGCTCCTCCAATGAGTATCTATTCGTCGTACAGGTGGCTCGCGATGAACCAGGAACGCGGAGGTTGATCAAGGCACTCGATGGCCATCAGGCGAGCATGCGCCTCGTCATCTGCGACAGCAGCATTGATGACCTGACCCTGCTTTACTCGAGTTGCATTGCCATCTATTCCAACCGCCTGCACGCTCTGCTTCTCGCGGCCCATGCTGGAGCGTCCCCGTATGCTCTGGTCTCGCGAGGCGCCCAGCCGAAGATCGATGGCATATTCCGGGATCTGGGCATCAGCGAGCGGATTCTGTGCGTGGACGAGCCCATGCAAGAGTTCGCCGCCCCCGTCCCGTTCGATATTGAACGCATGCATGCGCCTTACAGAGAGCTGCAGAGCTACTTTGATCGCCAATTGAGTACTCCCTGATTCCGATGAGTAGTGAAATTCGAAACGTGCGCGTGGGTGGTTTGGCCACCGCATCGATCTCCAGGTCCGGACTTGCCCGGAAGATGCTGGAGGACTGCATGAAAGCCCGCCTGAACCGGCATGATTGGTTGCCGAAGGTCGTGCTGTCTTCAAACGGCCAAGGTGTCGCACTTGCCGGCTCCGACCAAAACTTCATGCGCGCCATGAAGAGAGCAGACATCATTCATGCTGACGGCATGCCTGTGGTGTTTGCCAGTCGCTTGACGCGGCATCCACTTCCCGAGCGAATCGCCACTACCGATTTCTTCCACGACGCAGCAAAGGCAGCATCCGAAAATGGCCTCTCATTCTTCATCTTGGGTGCGAGTGAAAGTCAGAATGAACAAGCCGTCGTTCAGATCCAACGCCTATATCCGGAGCTGAAGATCGCAGGCAGAAGGAATGGATACTTCGACGAGGCGGAAAGTGAGGCCGTCTGTGCAGAAGTCCGCGCAAGCGGAGCGGACGTCCTGTGGGTTGCCCTTGGCAAACCGAAGCAGGAGTACTGGTCCATCCGCAATCGCCATAATCTGAAAGGCGTGGGCTGGATCAAGACTTGCGGCGGCCTTTACGCGTTTCTAGCCGGGGACGCGCCAAGAGCACCGCAGTGGATGCAAGCGCTCGGACTTGAGTGGCTGTTCAGGGCCCTGAATGAGCCGAGCAGGTTGGGCCTCCGATACCTCGCGACCAATCCTTATGCGTTCTACCGGCTGATCCGATATACCGAGTGGAGCAGAGTACTGCGCCGCAAGAGCAGTGCTACGCCATGATGAGCAATGACCAGATTCACTGCGCCCTCGTCACGGTGATCATCCCCCTTTTCAATCGTGGGGATTCGATTATCAGAGCCATCAACTCTGTTCTGACCCAGGATGGTGTGGAACTCGAACTCATCATTGTTGACGACGGGTCTACCGATGGTTCGATTGCGTTGATCCGTCGCGAGATTACTGACCCCCGCCTCCGCATTATCCAGCAACAGAATGCCGGTGCTTGTTCGGCGCGTAATGCGGGAATTGATGCGGCGCGCGGTGAGTATGTGGCGTTCCTCGACTCCGACGACATGTTCCTTCCAGGCCACCTGTCCCAGTCCCTTCATTGCCTTAGCGAAATGCCCGAGCCAGCAGCGGTGTATGGGCGGATCTTGGTCGATAGAGGGCAGAACAAGACTTTCCTGAAGCCCCCCAGAGCCATCCGTCCAGACGAACCCATGTCGGAGTACCTGCTTTGCGATCAAGGTTTCGTGCAGACATCCACCGTGGTCCTTTCCAAGGCTCTCGCCCAGCGCACGCGGTACGACACTTCACTTCGGTTTGGACAGGACACTGACTTCGCAATCCGGCTCGCCGCAGCCGGAGCGAGGTTCGAGATGCTGGTCGAGCCGCAAGCAATCTGGACCGATCATTCAGCCCCAGGGCGGGTTTCAAACGCGCTCGACCCCTTCCCCCGTCTGGACTGGCTTGCGAGGCGTAGCGAGCAGATGACCGCCAGGGCCAGGAAGGGCGACCAGGGATGGTACGTTGCAAAGGCAATGTTCAAGCGTGGCCATCGTATCCGGGCAGCGTCCCTGTATCTGCGCGCGGTTGTTGGAGGATGCTACAACGCGAAGCTGGCTGTTCGGATTGCGCTGCAGATCTTCCTACCGACCCGCCTGTACAGGAAGGTCGCCGACCTGACGCTTTCCTCACGGCGACGAATCAAGTACATAGAGCCCCGAGCATGACGCAATCGAGCACAGTGGCAGGCAGCCGACCGGCGCCGCCCAAATCCATTCTGCGCATCGACATTCAGGCATTGCGGGCAATTGCTGTCCTGTTAGTGATCCTCGATCATCTGGTCCTTATCCAGAAGCTGCCAGGCCATCCGTTGGGTGGATTTATTGGAGTTGATGTCTTTTTCGTCATATCCGGATTCCTGATTACCCAGCATCTTGCCAAGGAAGTGGCTTCCACAGGGAGCGTCTCGTTTCGCGACTTCTATCGCCGACGTGTGCGCAGAATCCTGCCCATGGCATTGCTGGTGATTGCAACGACTCTCGTTGCGTCTTGGCTGGTTTTCTGGCCGTGGCAGACCGCATCATCTGCGCTGGATGGGCTCTGGGCTGCTCTTTTTGTTTCGAACATTGCATTTGCCCTTCGCGGCGTTGATTACTTCTCGGCGGATCACGTTTCAGTGTTCCAGCACTACTGGTCGTTATCAGTTGAAGAGCAGTTCTATCTCGTTTGGCCGGTGCTCATAGCGGCCGCAGCCTTGGGTGGTACACGCGACAAAGTGCTGCAGCGGAGACTGTTCTGGATCGCGCTTTTTGTGGGCTGTGCGTCATTAGTCTGGGCTTGCCTAGAAACGAGATCGTCCCCTGCCGGCGCCTATTTCTCCACCTTATCGAGGGGGTTCCAGTTTGCCATTGGTGCGATAGTCGCTTTGACCGGCCCGCGACTTGCGAACCTGAGCCACTCTGTGCGTCCGTGGCTCAGTGGAATTGGCTTGGCGATGATCATCGCCTCCGTATGGTTTGTGGACCCCTCAACCGGTTTCCCCGGTCCTATGGGATTGCTACCTGCATTGGGGGCTGGACTATTCATAGCAGCAGGAACAGGAACCGCCCGTCAGATCGCATTTTGGCCTCTTCGCACGCGGCCGATGACCTACCTTGGTGACATCTCGTACTCACTGTATCTGTGGCACTGGCCAGTGATCGTTTTCCTGAGCGCCCTGATACCGCGCGACATTGTTGTGGTGCCCGCCACGCTTGCGCTTACCGGCGTGCTTTCCATCATCTCTTACCGGTTCGTAGAGCAGGGTGTCCTGCGCTCAAAATGGCTCCTCCCCGCTGTGCGGACGCAGCCGTCGGAGCGCGCCCTCCACCGGCAGCCTCACGGCCGCGACACCCTCTTGCGCAATGCGGGCGTCATGATTTCAGCAATTGTCCTGGTTGGAGCCACCATAGCTGCCGGCGACGCTGCCGTGCGCAGGATTTCCTCATCGCGAGTGGCAAACACGCCGGCCGGCACGCTTCAGTTGCAACCGCAGCCGGTATCCGCGTTGAAGTACATCGAAGAGATTCAAGGCCTCATTGCCACTTCGGACGTAAAGAGCGACTGGACCGGCCTGAAACCCGCGATTTCGGACATCAGCGCATATGGCACAGAGCTGACCAAGGAGTGCTGGACGGGCCAGCGTGACGACCCGCGCAGTTGTGTGCGTGGAAACCCTGAGGCACCCCATACGATCGTGGTACTGGGAGATTCAATTGCCATGAATGCCGCGTTCTCCGTAAACGCGTTCGTGCGCCAGAATCCCGAATGGAAGATGATCGTGTACGCAAAGCTTGGCTGCGCGTTTGCCAACATGGACCAGCCCGCGCCCGACGGCTCGCCGTACCACGAATGCACTGCATTCAGGAAATGGGCGCTCGCCAAGATCAGGGAGGACAAGCCGGATATCGTGTGGACGACCTCTGCGATTCCGAGTCGTACATCGAGCTCATCAGAGGCGCAACTGGAAGACATGTGGAGACACGGCGTGGAGGATTCGCTCAGTCAGCTGTCTGCAGTGCCCCGGATTCTGATAGTTGCGCCACCGCCAGCGGGGCAGGACCTCGTGTTCTGCTCAAGGCCTTTCAACCGGCCTTCTGACTGTTCAGGATCCGTTTCCAGTAGATGGCTGCACATCAATGCCGCAAGTCGTGATGCGGCAGCTTCTGCAGGCAGGACCTATATCGACACAGGACTCTGGTACTGCAACCGCAATGGATACTGCCCTGCTGTGATTGGAGACTACATCGTGCGCCGGGATGAGCGGCACCTCACCTATGAGTATGGGGAGTTCCTGGCGCCGCTGGTCAAGTCATGGGTGGAAGCAACCTCCGGCGACAGGTAGGTCACGGGCGATGATTGCGTTGGCGGGCCCAATGTCGGCAAGCTATCCGCGGTCTAATCCCTTCACGCCACTTTCAACGCGCCCCCAGTCCGGGGGCCATGGTCCGGAAACTAGCCGGGCCGTCCATTTCCGAGCCACAGAACGTGCCCGATTCAAGCCATACTGATGCTGCGCCCTGCCTGAGGCATCCATCCAAGCGACCTGCCCGAGTAGTAGGTCTACTGCTCGGACTCGCAGCGGCGACACCTGGATTGGTGTCACCGATTGCTGGTCTGCCTCTCCGTCCTTGGCACGCATTCATCCTTGCCGCGTTCGGTTTGGCCCTATTGAGCCGCGCTGGCTCACTGCGAACTTCGAATGCTTCTGTCCCCAAGCTGGACATAGCCGTTCTGCTCCTGACGATCATTACGGCGATCATCGAAGCTTCCAATGCCGTTTACCTGAACTACGCACCGGACTACATGTTTGTAGCACGCCCCATGATCTGGTTGATGATCTACTGGGCTGCACGACTTTCCGTCAGCTCATTGGAAGATTCAAGGCGCCTGCTATTCTGGTTCGCACTGCCAGCGGTTCCATCTGTCGCATTGGGTTTTGCCCAGATTCTGGGCGTTGATGCAGTCCAGCAGCTGATCGTTCGGCTGTCCCCTGACAGCGGCGGCTTTATTGCACGGCTGGAGGACGGAAGGCTGATCCGCGCTACAGCACTGGTCCAGCACTGGACATCGTTCGGATCGTACCTTTGCACGGTCGTGGCGGCATCAATGGCACTGCTCACGTTGTCACGCATCTACAAGCTCGGGAAGGAATGGATAGCTTGGGGCTTGCTCGCCATTTCAGGCATCGGCGTGCTGACCACTTTGACTTTGGCTCCCATCGTCACGGCTTTCTTCATCTTTGTCGGGGGGTTGAAGACTGCACGCGCGGTAGGCCGGGCTGCTCCCATGATTCTTCTTGTCGCTGTCGTAGCAGCCGCGTCGCTTGGCTCCCTGTTCGCCGAACGCTTTGAACAGCAGTTCGCCACTAGCCGTGAGGCAAGTAGCGACGGCGCCAGTACCTGGGTTCCTTCGACTCTGGCTTATCGCTACAACATCTGGGTGACTGAGACGATCCCAATGATCAAGGATCGACCACTGACTGGATGGGGCACCAGCGTCTACGAAGCGGCAATCTCGAGCCCGGATACCAAGCGAACCTACCCCTACCAGATGGCCTGGAGCTCGCCGGAATCACAGTGGTTCAACCTACTGATGACCTTCGGCGTCATCGGTTTCATCGGGTTTCTCGCGGTATTCTTTCTTATGTGGACGACGCTTCGAAGAGCATCCAAGGCAGGGAATCAGTGGATTGCCCGGCCTACCATTCTGCTCTTTGTTCTGATGCTGATATCTGCGTTCACCGCACCGGTCTTCACCAATCATGGGCTCCCAGTTGGCCTCTGGACGCTGCTCGCGCTTGCGTCTGCCTTTGCTGCACCGAGCCGAGCATGGCGCTCGTCCTGACGCCATGACCAGCTTCTCCGTTTCATCCCTCCGGCCCGCCGCCTCCAGGTCCCGATGTCCCGTTCTCTAAAGATCGCCAAGAACTCAGCCTACCTCTACTTGAGGATGCTGCTGGTCCTTGCCACAAGTCTGTATACCGTGCGCGTGGTCTTGCAGGCACTGGGGGTCGATGACTTCGGCATCTATAGCGTGGCTGGTGGGATTGTCGCCATCTTCTCATTCCTCAATAACACCATGTCCGCAGCTGCGCAGCGCTTCATGGGCATCGATATCGGCAAGGGCGACCAAGTGGCCCTCGGAAAGACGTTCAATGCAACATTCATTGCACACGTTGCTATCGCTGCTGGCGTCGTTGTTCTCGGTGAAACGCTCGGCATGTGGCTTCTGCGAAGCGCATTGGACATTCCACAGGGCCGACTGCCCGCTGCCGTCATGGTGCTCCACCTATCTATAGCGGCATCCGTGGCATTGATCCTGCGCACGCCGTTCAATGCTCTAATCATTTCAAGACAGAAAATGTGGTTCTTTTCAGCCACTAGCGTCATAGAGGCGTTGATGAAGCTCGCGATCGCCTTCATGATTTCGCACACAGGCCTCGACCGGCTGGTTCTGTATGCTGCGCTGGTATGCTGCGTATCTTGGTTGATGCTCGGCTGCTATTTGCTTTTCTGCCAGATGCACTTCTCCGAATCACGGTTTGCGCCGCATCGAGAGTGGAAGATCTATGCCGCATTGGCATCGTTCATCAGCTGGAGTTTCATCGGCAGCTTATCGAACGTTTTCCGGACCCAGGGCTCCAATACACTGCTTAACGTGTTTTTTGGTCCGGCTTTGAACGCCGCACATGGTGTAATGACCCAGGCACAGAGTGCAGCGACGCAGTTTGCGAGCAGCTTCCACTTGGCGCTCAGTCCTGAGATCTATCAGAGCTATGCGCAGGGTGAACGTAAGCGCCTGCAATCCCTTGTGACCATGGGCTCCAAGCTGAACTTCATTCTTCTGGGGATCTTGTTCCTACCCGCGATCCATTGTATCGACTACCTGCTTTTCATCTGGTTGAACACTCCGCCACCGCACTCGGCAACATTCATTAAGTGGATGCTGGTCAACATCCTGCTCGAGACGGTCTCACAACCCTTGATGACTGCGGCGTCGGCAACAGGGCGCATACGAAACTACCAACTCGTCGTGGGCGGCGTCATCCTGCTCAACCTTCCCTTGACCTGGCTGGCCTTCGCGCTGCATTCCAGACCTGAGAGCTTTCTCTGCATAGCGCTGGTGCTCCAGGTTGTTACGTTCTGCTTGCGCATATGGTTCCTGAAGCGAATGATGGATTTTGACGCCGTCGCCTACATCAAGACGGTAGCTCTCCCCTTGTTGATGCTGCTTGGCATTGCCGGCGGACTGCTCCTGGCAGCAAATGCTTGGCTTGGCCCTCCCCTCACCTTCTTCGATATCGCATTCCATGGAATGCTGCTGGCCCTACCTATGGCGGCTGCTTCCGTATTTGTCGGGCTTGGCAAAGATGAGCGGATTTATATCGTGAATAGAATCAAGAGTCGGAAGAATAGCAATGGCAAATAGTCCATCGTCCAGGGAGTCCATCGTGCGCCTACTCCGCAAGCGCATCCGCATGTGGGCGGATCTGGCCAAAGTCCTAACCTACGATGCGCAACGTTTTGTTCGCCATTCCGGCCTGCTGCGCAAGTCGAAGCATCCGCCATCAATGGCCGCCCTCATCACCAAGCAGTACCACCGCATCGAGAAGGGGCTCGCACTTCCCCAGCCGCGTGCCGGATTCGGGGAAAGTGGTATACACGAGCTATGCATGCTCATACAGGAAGGACTGCGGAAGCAGACATGCAGGTCCGAGATTACGCTCGCAGTCGACGCTTTGGTCGGCTATCGGGACTTCAATCTCAGTCATGGAATTTCGCCTTTCCCATGGCTCGATGCAACTATCAAGCTTGCAGTCAATTCCGGCATAGCCGTCACAGGAACGCCGGTCAGGCCGGGTGCGACTCATCCGTCACTTCCTACAGGCAATCCGGGTCTGGATATGATTGTAGGGAGGACGTCCGTACGTGACTTCTCGGACTCATACGTTTCTGATGCAGTGCTCGAGCAGGCAGTTCTAGCGGCACAGCACGCACCCTGTGTCTGCAATCGACAGTCCGGCCGAATCCACTTGCTGAGAGACGAGGCAGCAAGGAAAGCCGCTTTGGCGCACCAGAATGGCAATCGGGGATTTGGTGACACCGCATCCGTCATCGCTGTAGTAACTGTTGATCAAGCAGAGATGCTTGAGCCGACGGAGCGTTATCAGCATTGGATTGATGGTGGAATGTTTGCGCAGAACTTCCTACTGGGCCTACACGCCCAGGGCTACGGTGCATGCCCACTGAACTGGTCATCGTCAGTGGCAAAGGATCGGCAGATCCGAAAGGCCCTCTCGTTCCTACCGGCGTCGGAGACAATCATCATGCTCATCGCAATCGGTGCACTCAAGAGTGACTACCATGTGGCGCGCTCTGCCCGCCGCCAGCTGTCCGAGGTCATGAAGATCGTATGAAAGTTGCCGTCCTTACCCTTTCACTCTACGCCAACTATGGTGGGAATCTACAAGCATATGCACTGCTTACGGCGCTGAAAGACCTCGGCCACGACGCATGGTTCCTCAACCGTGAACGCCATAAGGTCCCCTTCTGGAAGGTCCCGCCCATGCTTACCAAACGGCTGCTGAAGCGTTATGTGCTCGGGCGGAGAGTCAAGATTCGTGATGGCCTGCTCGACCAAAAGGAGCGCGCTATCGTGGCGCAGCATTCGCGGCGCTTCATTGCTGAGCGGATCCAACCACAGACAGATGAATACCTGAGCAGCGCTGCTCTCAGTCAGCACATGCCTGGCCTTGGATTCGGCGCTGTTATTGTCGGTAGCGATCAGGTGTGGCGCCACAGATTCGTCAAGTCAAACCTGACCGACTATTTCTGCGGCTTCATTCCCGAGTCAGACCTTAGCACGCGCCGCATATCCTACGCGGCGTCTTTCGGAACGGCTGAATGGGAGTATTCACCCGAGGAGACGCAGCGATGCGCCGCTCTGGCAAAGCGCTTTCACGCCATCTCTGTTCGGGAAGACACGGGTGTCGACCAGTGCCGTGAAAAATTCGGCGTATCTGCGGAACATGTCGTGGATCCTACGATGCTGCTTACGGCAGATCGTTACACCCAGCTGATTAACGAACCGGAGCGCAGATCAGAGGGGATCTTGGTTTACATCCTGGACATGACTGCCGAAAAGCAGAGGATTGTAGATCAGGTCGCCTTGCAACTTGGCCTTCCAGTATTCTTTGTCAATGCAAGGCCTGAAAAGAACGATGCATCCATCAATGTACGCGTTGCGCCCCCGGTTGAAGACTGGCTACGCGGTTTCCGGGACGCTGCATTCGTGATCACCGACTCCTTCCACGGAACGGTGTTCGCCATCCTGTTCAACAAGCCATTCATCGCATACGGCAATGCCACTCGTGGCATGGCACGCTTCAGTTCCCTGCTTGGCATGTTCGGGCTGCTTGAACGCTTGGTAGCCGGAGCGGATCAACTCGGTGACCTTGCAAACCAGCCCATTGAATGGAATGAAGTGAACCACAAGGTGGCCAGCGAGAGAGCGAAGGGTCTCGAATTTCTTCGTAGTTCGCTGAGCTGAGGTTGGGCTTCCTGGCCAAGTCTGGATCAGGAAGCCTTCCGAAGTTCAATTGCACGCAGGTAGGCAGCATGGTGCTGCCTGCCTACGACGTCCCAGTCACGGCCACTAAGCTGTGGTGGATTGCGCTGCATACTCCGTACCTCTTCCAGAACTGCCAGAAGTTTTGCCTCTGAAAGATCGCCGTCGAACATGTTGACCCAACCAGGTCCAACCTCTTCTGCCAGCAACTCATTGGTGGGTGAACGCGGTGCGAGCACTGGCCGTGCGAGGGAAAGCGCAACCAGGATTGCACCAGAATTGTGCATTTCCCTGTACGGCAGCACGACGAGTTCCGAAGCGTAAATCTCGGAAGCTAGCACGTCATCCGGGACGAATTGCAGTCTGGCGCTAACGCGCTCATCCTGTTCGCAAACTGCCTCAATCAGGCTCCGCAGTTCGGGCGTTGGCCTGCCGACTACACGCAGGGTCTTCGTGTCATCTTGGATCGACTGAAAGATGCCCAGCAATCGCTCCACACCTTTGTAGGGACGAATAAGCCCGAAGTAGAGCAATCTGCCAACTCGTACATCCGTAGGCTCTGCACCGGGGTATCGCCCAATGTAATGCCCATGCAGGATGGTTACTCCAGTGGACTCATCCATCGGTGTCGCGGTGTTCAAGCGAATGTTGAGCTGGGTGGCCGCATCGAGCTTGCCAAGCAGTCTGCGCTCCACACTGTCCCCTTCCTCATGCGGCTGCAGATTGTGCAATGTGCGCACAACGGCAATCCCCGACAGCTTGAAACGAAGCAGCAGCAACCGGAAAAGGATCCGCTTTACCATCTGGGTGAGTGCACCCGGCGCTCTGACCAACTGCTCCGGCCAATGGACATGGAAGACCTGATATCGACCAAGCAGCGCCGTTCTCCAGGAGAAGTACCGGTACTGCGTCTCTACGTGCTTGCCCTCGGTCAACTGGTCTACGAACTTCGTGGTACCGTCCGGTGGCGAAAGCGAGAGAAGCACTTCAACAGTCATCGACATTCCTAGTCGGGTCAGACCAAGCATTCTAGTCTTTCAAGCCCGACTGGTCATGAATCTATCCATCTCCTCCGCATTGCCAGTCCTTGCATACCCTTTGGTCACGCTGGGCGTTGATATCCTGCACGCCTGATCAACTTCTGGCTCGGGTATGCGCACCCTATTCAGTTTAGTGCTGCTTCTTTCGCTGTCGCTGACCTCGACGGCTTCGGCAGCTCCATGGCCCTACATAAGCTTCGACCCGGAGCACTTGGACTGGACGAGGGCACAGATTGCCGCCGGGAACGAAGCAGTGAAGCCAGCATACGGGGACCTACTGAGGCGCGCGGACCGCCTCCTTCAGCGCGCACCGGCCTCGGTGATGGATAAGCGCCGCGTGGCTGCCTCTGGCGATAAGCACGATTTCTTTGCAATGGCCAAGTACGCATGGCGCGACGCTTCCAAGCCCGATAGCGCTGCGTATGCAACAAGGGACAGTGAAAGGAACCCCAAGGCAGAAGACGGTGACTTTGACCGGAAGCGCTACAACGATACCGTGCGCAGCATCAATGTACTGGCGCTGGCCTACCGACTCTCAGGCAAGCGCGAGTACGCAGTAAAAGCCGGGCAGCTGTTGAAGGTCTGGTTCATCAATCCCGACACACGAATGAATCCGAATTTCCGCTTCGCGGCGATGCGCCCTGGTGCCAACGACGGGCACTTTAGCGGCATAATTGAAGGTGTGGTTCTGGTTGAGATGCTGGACTACGTCGCCCTGCTTCAGGATTCAGGAGCACTTTCGCAATCCGAAGAGACTCGCTTGAAGAGTTGGTTCAAGGAACTGGCAGACTGGCTGCTCACCAGCGACTTCGGCCGCAGGGAAAGCGCGCAGTCCAACAATCATGGCAGCTGGTACCGGGCACAGGTCGCTGCGTTTTCGCTCTACAGTGGTGACGCGGCTCGCGCAGAGTCCCAGATCAGAGCAGCCAGAGGTCTTATCAGGGCTCAGTTCGCTCCAGACGGCAGCATGCCCCGTGAGATGGCCCGGGCCAATTCGGCGATGTACTCGGTCTACGGGGTCCGCTCCGTCATCTATCTCGCCCGGCTCTCTGGCCAGTCGGAAAGTTCTCTCTGGCAGGAGCAGGCCAATGGCAAGCCGCTTATCAAGCATGCGCTTACATATCTGGCGCCGTATTATTCAGGCCAGAAAAACTGGTCATCGGGTCACGTTAAGACAGCAGTGGACCCTTACGTGATCCAAGTCTTCCGGCTGGGTGCCGCGGCTTATTCCACGTCTGAGTTTGATCCAGCCATGAACCACATCATCGCCCAATTGCCGGCGACCGATCAGCGGGCAAGGCTGCTTGGACCGCCGAAGGCCGTCCCGGATTAAGATCTGACCATTAGATCCCCGCCAATGCCCTGACCGGGGAAACTGCGTAGGCAGGTCTTGCCCGCGGTCCAGAGGAATTTTTCTGAGGGGGCAGATTTGTCCTGCATTTCCGGATAGAATGCCCATCCGCATCGCTTCTGGTGGTTGCGGCGCCCGTCACGGTACTGCCGATGACGCGGCGAAGCGAAAACGCGCTCGTAGCTCAGCCGGATAGAGTAGTGGCTTCCGAAGCCATTGGTCGGGGGTTCGAATCCCTCCGGGCGCGCCATCTTCCCCTGCTCCCGTCTGCCCTTGCAGGCCCCGCCTCCCAGCAGGACGCCCCCCAGCAACACCCCAGCTCCCAGGGCCCCACCGCCCAGCGCTTCAGCCGGCGGCAAAGTGCCATGGCCGATCGTCAGCGCGAGCCTCCGCGCGCCCGCCCCGGTCACCCGAGCCCATGCAGCGCCCGCAGCTCAGGGTCCTTCTCGACCTCGTACAGGTTAAACAGCTGCGTCGCATCCCGCGACCAGCCCCCTTCCAGCCAGCGCCACGTCGCCGCGTCCACCCGCGGCAGCTTCCGCTCCAGGCAGTAGACCCGGCTGCCATCGCCCGAAAAGTACCCGCCCAGCAGACGCCAGCGCGCGCGATCCACCCCGGGAAGCGGCTTCCCATCGCATTAGACGTTGCTGTCATCAACGGCGTACAGCGGGTCCTCTGCCACCCCCTGCAGCAGGTCCCCACGCCGGCAGTGCTTCATCCGCCG
This sequence comes from Stenotrophomonas sp. STEN054, assembly GCF_056854535.1. Taxonomy (NCBI): domain Bacteria; kingdom Pseudomonadati; phylum Pseudomonadota; class Gammaproteobacteria; order Lysobacterales; family Lysobacteraceae; genus Stenotrophomonas; species Stenotrophomonas sp. STEN054. Next base: position 102,827 of record NZ_JBXFWG010000005.1, read on the forward strand.
GCCGCAGTACCAGCCCCCCTCGTTATCGGCACCATAGCCTCCACCGATGTCGCGGAACGTCGTGCACTCCGCCCCAGGCAGGGCCTTCAGCGAAGTCTCGTACTCGAAGTAGACGGCGCGGTCATCCAACCAGTACGCGCCGCACTGGCGGAAGCTGTCGCGATCAATGGCAGGCAGCCGCGTCCACGCGTGGTAGACCGCATGGGCATCGCGACCCATGAAGTGGCGCGCTGGCATGAACTCGAAACTGGCGGCGTCGGCGTTGCGCAGCGGCCGCCCTTGGTGGAAAACCTGGCCGTCGTGGACGCTCCAGTACTCGATGCCGTACGAACCGATGAAACGCTGGTCCGGCAGGGCGATGATCTTCTGCCATGGCATGGGTTGGGCTCCGCCGGTGGTGGGGCCACAGTGTAGTGCGGGCGGCTGCAGGAGCAGTCGAGCAAGCTCGAATCTGCAGGGGCGCGCTGCCGTGCAGCGAAAGGCAGCCGAGCATGGGCTCGGCTCTACAGGAGACAGGGACGGATGAAACGCTGGTCCGGCAGGGCGATGATCTTCTGCCATGCCACGGGTTGGGGCTCCGCCGGTAGGGTGGGCCGTAGTGTAGTGCAGCCAGAAACAGCAACGCCGGGCATGGCCCGGCGCTACCGTGGGGGCACAGATCAATACTTGCCGTCGAACGCGAAGATCGGCTTGCGCTGCTTCCACGCGCCGGCGGTGAAATCCGGGAACTCCAGGGTCTGGAAGCTGTTGGCGATCGACTGCTCGGACAGCGGCGTGATCGCGCTCCAGGTCACCGCATCGTAGATGTCGATCGGCATCGGCGCCTTGGCCTTCAGTGCTTCCACGAAGGCGTGGATGACGAACCAGTCCATGCCACCGTGGCCGGCACTGGCGGCGGTGTCGGCGTTCTGCTTCCACAGCGGGTGTTCGTACTGGTCCTGGTAGGTCTTGAATTCTTCCCACTGGTGCGGCGGGCTGCGGCCTTCGATGTGGATCGAATGGTTCACGTCCATCCACAGGCCCTTGGTGCCCTGCACGCGGAAACCCAGCGAGTACGGGCGCGGCAGCGAGGTGTCGTGCTGCAGGATGATGGTCTCGCCGTTCTCGCAGGCCAGGGTGGTGGTGACGATGTCACCCAGCTTGAACTTCACCTTGGTGCTGGGATGGGTGGTGCCACCACTCTTGGCCACCGTGTACTCGTGCAGGCCGCGCGCCTTGCTGGCAAACGCGTTGATGTGGGTGAAGCGGTTGCCGCGGTTGATGCCGGTGTACATCGCGCACGGGCCGATGCCATGGCTGGGGTACAGCTCGCCATTGCGCTGCACCGAGTGCTCGGTGCGCCAGCGCGCTTCGCTCCAGCCCTTGGGGCCGAACTCCACGCCGCTGTCGTAGGGCTGGCTGGGATCGCCGGAATTGAACTTCACCCCGCGCAGGTCGTGCTGGTAGCCGGCCTGCAGGTGTACCAGTTCGCCGAACAGCCCCTGCCGCACCATCTGCAGCGCGGCCATTACGTCGCGGCGGTAGCAGACGTTTTCCAGCAGCATGTACGGCGTGCCGGTGTCGAGCTGGGTCTTCAGCACATCCCAGTGGTCCTGCAGGGTGATGCCGGCCACCACTTCGCAGCCGACGGCAACGCCGGCCTGCATCGCGGCAATCGCCATCGGTGCGTGGTATTCCCATGGCGTGGCGATGACCACGCCATCGATGCCCTTCTGTTCCAGCAGGCGCTTCCACGCGTTGGTGTCGCGGTCCTGGCCGTAGGTCTTCGGCGCGGCCTTGCCGGCCTTGGCCACCATGTCCACGGCACGGCCCAGCATGATCGGCTCGATGTCGCACAGCGCGACCACCTCCACATCGTCCCGGCGCACCAGCTCCTTCAGCAGCACCAGGCCCCGCATGCCGGTACCGATCATGGCCAGGCGCACCTTGCGCCCTGCCGCCCAGGCGGGCGTCTGCGGCAGCAGGCTGCTGGCGGCGACGGCGGCACCGGCCGCGATGAATTCCCTACGCTTCATGGCAAACACTCTCCTCTTGAAGGTGCGCCGGCCACGACCGGCGCACCCGGGTCACACGAACGGAATCACTTGAACCGGTAGCCGACGGTCACACTGTAGCCGCGGCCGAAGATGGTGGCGTAATCGCTGGAATCGCCCAAGAAGCTGTTCGGATCGTAGAACGGCAGGCGATCGAACAGGTTCTTGACGGTGAAGCTGAGGTTCCAGGCGTCGTCCGGGCGCCAGGTAACGCTCAGGTTGGCGGTCCACCACGACGGCGCGCCATCACACTTGCTGGCCTCCAGGGCCAGGAAGCCGGCGGTGCAGGTGTCCTTGTTGTTGTCCACTGCATCCACGCGGTCGCGCGCCCACTTGGTGCCGCCCACGTAGTTGACGAACATGCTGGTGGTCACCTGCTTGTAGGTCCAGTCGGCGTTGAGCGTGGCGCGCAGGCGCGGGTTGTTGTAGTAGCCCACCACGTCGCCGTAATACCAGCCGCTTTCGTCATCCATGTAGTAGCGGTTGCGGTTGGCGATGGTGGCGGCCAGGCCCACGTTCAGCCCGCCCCAGTCACCCAGCGGGAAGCGGCTGCGTGCATCGATGTCGAAGCCATCGACCAGGGTCTTGCCGCGGTTCTTGTACTGCCCCACCACGCTGGCCACGTTGCCCACGCTGTAGCCGGGCAGCACGGCCGGGCAGCTCACGCCGCTGGCCGGGTCGGCGCACATCGCCGCCAGCTGCGCCAGGTTGGCGCGGTCGGCATCGGTGATCGGCGAGCGCGAGGAGGAGATGATGTCGGTATCGCGGCTGAAGTCCGGCGCGACGATCTCGTTGTTGCGGTAGATGAACCAGTAATCCGCCGACACTGACAGCCAGCTGGCCGGCTCGTAGACGAAGCCCAGGGTCGCGATCTTGGCCTTTTCCGGCTTCAGGTCCTGGTTGGGCTGGGTCATGCGGGCGACGGTGCGGCTGCAGTCGACGTTGGCCAGGCTCTTGCCCAGGTCCACGTCACCGGCACGCTGCGACTGCCGCAGCAGGTCGGCGATGGCGTTGGTCTCGGCGCAGCGCACCTCGTCGCGGTAGCCGCCCAGCTGGGCGAACACACCACCACTGCCCGACTCGGCCAGGCTGGGGGCGCGGAAGCCGGTGGAATAGGTACCGCGCAGCATCAGCTGCTTGAAGGCCTGGTACTTGAAGCCGATCTTCGGCGCGACGTTGGCGCTGAAGTTCGGATACTTGTCCACGCGCAGCGCCGCGTCCAGTTCCAGCTTTTCGGTGATCGGCGCAACGGTTTCGGAGAACAGCGCATAGGTGTTGCGCGCACCGTCGAACCACGAGCCACCCTGCTGGGTGATCAGGCCGGCGGCGGCATCCGGGTTGCCCGGGGTGTAGAAGGTTTCGCGGCTGGCGCTGAAGCCGAAGGCCGCGCGCATCTCACCGGCAGGCAGCTGGAACAGCGGGCCTTCGATCTTGCCGTCCAGGGTGTGCAGGCGCGTCCAGGACTGGATGTCGAAGGTCGGGAAGGCTTCGCGGATCAGCGCAGCGTTGGCCTCGCTGATCTCGCCGAACGTGTACGCCGGGTGGTCGGAGATGATGACGCGGCCAGTGCCCGGGTCCACCGAGTACGGACCGAAGGCCTTCTCGAAGCCCTTCAGGTTGACGTTGATGGTCTGGTAGGTGGTGGAGTGCGTGCCGGCGGTGGCGAAGGCGGTTTCCCAGTTCCAGTCACCGACGTTGCCACGCGCGCCGGTCAGCACCCGGTAGCTCTGGTCGGTGTTGCGCTGGCCGAAGTAGTTGGCACCGGCATCCTGCAGCAGGTACTGCAGGCCGACCACGCCGCCCATCATCGCCTTCAGTTCGGGGCTGGCGTGGTTGTACTCGTTGTTCGGGCCCAGGTACGGGTACAGGAACTGATTGACCGTGGTGCCGGTATCGCGCGAGAACCAGCTGCTCGGATTGCCGGTGGTGGTGCTGTAGGTGCGCGGCGTGCCGCCGTTGGCGCGCAGGTCGATGTCGGTGTAGGTGGCCTCGGCGAAGATCTCGGTGTTGTCGCCCACCAGGAAGGTGCCGTTGAGGTAAGCGGTGTTGCGCTCGGACTTGGCGCCGGCATCGATCTCGTTGTTCATCCACGTTTCCCAGACGCAGCTGGGGCCTGCAGCCTGGCCCTGCAGCACGTTCTGGCAGCCCGGTGCGGCTTCCTGCACGCGTCGGCCGGTGACCGGATCGAAGGCGAAGTAAGTTCCCGGATTGAACTGGCCCGGCTTGCTGCCCACGCCCAGGCGCAGGCCGCTGAGGTAATTGGGGTTGTTGACGTAGTACTGGCTGGGGCGCTTGTCGTAGAAATCGCTGAGCGGAATCGCGTCGCGGCGGTACAGGTTCACCGCGCCATAGACGTTGAAGCGGTTCTCGGTCAGGTCGCCGAAGCCGGCGGTGATGCTGGCCTGGCGCTCGCCGTAGGAATCGATGCGCGAGGAGGTATCGTTGGTGAAGTTGATTTCCGCGCCCTGGAAATTGCGCTTGGTGATCACGTTGATGACGCCGGCCACCGCATCGGTGCCGTACACCGCCGAGGCGCCGTCGGTCAGCACTTCCATGCGTTCGATGGCTGCGGCCGGGATCGCATCGATGTTGACGAACTGGGTCTGGAAGCCCGCCGGTGCGCCGTAGTACGACAGGCGGCGGCCGTTCAACAGCACCAGCGTGCCCTGCGCGCCGAGGCCACGCAGGTTGGCCTGCGAGGCGCCGTCCGAGCCGGTGAACAGCGAGCGCGAATCCTGTTGCGCGGGCCGCGCGGCCGGCAGGTTGTCCAGCACCTGCAGCAGCGTGCGCGCACCCATGTTCTGGATGTCCTGCTTGCTGATGACCTGCACCGGCGATGCGGTTTCGACGTCCGTGCGGCGGATGTTGGAGCCGGTGACCTCGATGCGGGCCAGGTCGGTGGCGTTGTCCTTGCTGTCCTGGGCGGCAGCAGGCAGGGCGATCGACAGCAGCACGCCGGCGATGGCCAGCGACAGCGGGGCGAAGGAACGACAGGGCGGACGGGAGTGGCGTGCGGGCAACATCGGGGTTCTCTCCTGGCAGGGGTGCGCGGCGGGTGGGCGGCGCGAAAGCGATTGGCGGGCAAAACGCTCCCGGGCCACGGCTCTGGAGCCATGGTCGGAATGGGCGGGGGAGGAGCGGTGTTACGTGGGGGTCATGGGGCGACGATGCTGGCGGAGTCGCCCTCCTGGCCGATCAGCACGGCGTTGGCCCAGTTGGCGCAGACCTGGGCGGGTTGGCTGCCCTGCGCACCCAGCGTGCGCAGGCTCAGGGTGGAAAGACCACGGATGTCCAGCTCCGGCTTGACCACGCCGGGGGCCTTCACCAGGCCGCTGTCGTACAGCAGGCGGCCATCGCCCCAGACCTGGAACTGCAGGCCGCCGGCGGTGCGGCAGGCATCGTCGATGCCGAGATCGGCGCGCAGCAGGTTCCAGCCGCCCTGCAGGCGCAGGTCGATGCGGCTGTTGCCAGCGACGCCCAGGCCACGGCGAAACTGCAGGCCGTTCATACGCAGGCCGGCATCGCCACGGAAGGACTGGTCGACGCGGACCTGGCTGGCAAGCGCGGCCGGCACCGGCAGCTCGGAGAGATACTGCTGCCGGGCCGGTCGCTCCGGTTCCTGGTGTTCGAGGATGTGGAAGGTGGACAGCGCGATCGGGCCCACATCGCGCGGCTGCAGTGCGTCGAAGGCGCGGGCGCTGCCCTGTGCGGCGGTGACCATCGGATCGGTGCTGCTGGCGCCATCACCTTCGGGGTTCTGCACGCTCAATACGCGGAAGCGCAGCAAGCGGCCGGCATGGGCGGGGAAGTCGATGCGCTGCACGCCTTCCTTCAACTGCAGGCGGCCACGTGCGATGGGTTCGCCCCACTCGCCATTGCTGTCGCCCAGGTAGACCTCGTAGTCGCGCACCTGGCCGTGCTTCCAGTTCTTGTCGCTGCGCGGCGCGATCTCGATGCCGTCAATCATCTTCCGCTCGCCGAAGCCGACCACCCACTCATGCGCACCGGTACGCACGGCCTGGTTGCGCACGCTGCGGAACCAGGTGTTGGGGTCATCATCGAAGGCGTTTTCCAGCGCGTGGCCCGGCTCTTCGGCCGGGCGGTTGACCACCAGCAGGCTGTCGGCCGGCAGTTCGCGGCCCAGCACCGGTGCGGCCGGGAAGGCATCGTCGGCAGCTGCGGCGGTGACGGCGAAGTCCAGCTGCAGCTGCAGCGGCTGGCGGATGTCCTGCGTGGCCGTGCGTACATGCAGCGTGCCGCGGCGATCCTTGGCATCGAAGTACCAGCCTTCGCTGGCGCTGTTGAACGCGGCGGCATCGGCCAGCGCCGGCAGCGCGCGACCACCGGCCTGCACCGCGCGCGGCACCTGCCGGCTCAGCACGCGCAGGCCATAGCGGCGCTGTGCCAGCTGGCCGGCATAGCTGCCCTGCACCGCCTCGATCTGCACCTGCACCGGGCCACTGCCCTGTGCCGGGGCGTGCACGCGCACCACCTGGGTGCTCGATTCACCCTTCTGGTAGCGGCGCGTGTTGCCGTCGTCCTCGTACAACGTGTATTGCGCATCGCCCTGCGGGTACAGGTCGAAGGTCACTTCATCGAGGGGCTTCTCGCCGTCGAACAGCATCGACGGGTACAGCGGCAGGATCGCACCGGCACGCACGAACACCGGCAGCGTGGCCAGGTCCACCTGACGGTCGAGCTGGCGGCCCTCGGCCCCGGCCTGCACGCGGCGGCCATCCCAGTAGTCGATCCAGCCACCGGCGGGAAGATGGATGTCGCGGCGCCAGCCACGGCTGGCCGCCTGGCTGCGGTACACCGGCGCCACCAGCAGGTCGCGGCCGAGAAGGAACTGGTACTTGTAGGTTTCATCCTGCGCATGCGGATCGCGCGGGTTGTCCCACATCAGGCCACGCACCGGCGGCGCGCCGGTCTGCGCGGCCTCGTGCACCAGCCCGTACATGTACGGGGTCAGGCGCATCTTCAACTTCAGGTAATCGCGGTTGATGCTGCGGTAGGGCTCGTCGAACCACCACGGATGCTTGCGCGCGTTCGACGACCAGCCGCTCATGCCCATCAGCACCGGAGTGAACGCCTTCCACTGCAGGTCGCGGGTGAAGGTTTCGGCGCTGCCGCCGAAGATCGCATCGACGTCGCCGCTGGCGTAGGCCATGCCGGACAGGCCCGAACCCACCAGGGTCGGCACGTGCCAGCGGATGTAGTCCCAGCTGCTGCTCTGGTCGCCGGTCCACGCCACGGCGTAGCGCTGGATGCCGGCCCAGCCCATCACCGTCCACAGGAACGGGCGTGAATCGGAATTGTCGAGGATGCCCTTGAACGCCTGGCGGTTGGCATCCATCGCGAACTGGTAGCCCTTGCCGGTCCAGGCCACGTCCAGCTTCTGCACGCGGCTGCCGACCTTGCCCACTTCCCAGGCGATCTTGTCGACGCCGTTCTCGGTCCACAGGCCGGTGCGGAAGCCGTATTTCGCCAGCCCCTGCACGGTTTCCGGCAGCTTCTGGTAGCCGCAGCCATAACCATCGTTGGGCAGGATCCAGCCGCCGGGCATGTCATGTTCGCGGTACTGCCTGGCCACGCTGTCGATCACATCCGGCGTGGTGCCGGTCGGGCCGTCGCTCCAGCCTTCGGGCACGGTGCCGGGCTTTTTGCTGTTGTCGGCGTCGTTGTAGCAGTCGGCATCGCCGTAGGAGAGCGCCCAGCGCGCGACCATGTTCGGGCGGCCGGTCAGCTGGGTGTAGCGTTCGATCAGCTTCGGCAGGTCGGCGCCGACGAAGTAATAGGCATCGAAGCGGTCTTCGCGGTGCAGCAGGGTGGCCTGGTCGGCCTGGCGCAGGTCGTAGCTGCCGTCGCTCCAGGTGTTGCGCAGCATGCCCCAGCCACGGCTGCTGAGCAGCATCGGCGCCGGGCTCGGGCGATCACCTTCTTCCCAGCCGCCGGAGTAGGAGACCTCCAGTTCGCGACCCTTGAACTGGTAACGGCCGTTCTGCTGGCCACCACCGAAATAGCCTTCGTCGGCCTGCGAAGAGAGCACCTGCACGCTCTGCGTGGCATCCAGATCCAGCGGCTGCAGTTCCTGCCACAGCGCGGTCGGCTGGCCGTTGTCCAGGCGTTCCAGGCGCAGGCGCAACGGTTGCCGCTGTACATGCAGCACCAGTGCGTCGGTGCGCACGCGGATTTCCTGTGCGTCTTCTTCCAGCTGCGCCTGCACGTTTGCCTTGGGCTGCGGCAGCACGATCGGCGCGGCCTTGTCGCCGGCCCCGGTCAGGGTGCCCTTGCGGCCGGCCTGCACGCGGATGATGTCCGCGGCCGGCAGTTCGATGCGGATGCGCGCGCCGTTGTCGGTCTGCAGATCCCAGCCGTGCGCGCCGTCGCGGCTGTCACTGGCGCTGACCGAACGCAGGTTGCCGACCGGCTCGGCCTGGGCCGATGTCGCTACCAGCATCAATGCCGGCAGCAGGGCCAGCAGCAGCGGCGAGCGACGAATGCGGTTCTCCACACGGACTCCCAACCCGTTTACCGGGCGTTTCGAAAGCAGTTGCGGCCGACTCTAGGGCAGTGATTCGAAAGATGTCAATAAACTGAAAGGAAAACGGAAGATATATTTGGTAGAAACGAAAGTTGTTGCGTCGCAATACTTTGTGTAAGCGCTTGCAACTCCCTGTTAAGCATTGTGCGATACCGCATCCGGCCGATTCTTGCGTTTCGCGATCGACCCCATCCCGGGCAAGTCACGTCAGCCACTTTCTTTCTTTTTGCTTTCGATGTTTGACATTTCGAAAGAAAACGCTGATGGTGCGCTGGCCCAACTGGAACCTCCGAATGGACGTCACCCTGCTTTCCGATGTGTCCGCCTGGCAGCGCCGCGGCGGAGCCGATACCGCTACCGAAATCGCCCAGCAGCCGGCGCTGTGGGAAGCCCTTGCGCAGGACCTGTCGCGTGCCCGCGACCGCCTGCAGGCCTTCCTCGGCGACAGCCTCAACGATCCCAACCAGCGCGTGCTGTTCACCGGCGCCGGCAGCTCCGGCTTCATCGCCGAGATGGTGGCCGATGCGATCAACGCGCAGTGGCCGGCCGAGGTGCGCGTGGTGCATACCACCAGCCTGCTGACCCACCCGGCGCTGTACCTGCAGCGCGACCGCCCCACCCTGCTGGTGTCGTTCGGCCGCAGCGGTTCCAGCCCGGAAAGCGTGGCCGCGGTCAACCGCGTCCGCAGTGACGTGGCCGATGCCCGCTTCCTCGACATCACCTGCAACGCCGATGGCGAACTGGCCCGTCGCGGCGCCGGCCGCAGCGATACCTGCACCCTGCTGATGCCTTCGGCCAGCTGCGACCGTGCATTCGCCATGACCAGCAGCCTGACCTGCATGCTGCTGGCCGCGCTGACCGTGTTCGACCGCTCGCCGTGGGAGGCACGCGTCGCGCGCCTGAAGCAGATCGCCGCGCTCGGCCACGAAGGCCTGGCGCAGTGGGATGCACCGGTCGCGGCACTGGCGCAACGCCCGTTCAACCGGGTGATCTACCTGGCCAGCGGTCCGCTGGAAGCGCTGGCCCGCGAGTGCGCGCTGAAGGTGCTGGAGCTGACCGCCGGTCGCGTGCTGGCCCTTGCCAACACACCACTCGGCTTCCGCCACGGCCCCAAGTCCACGCTGGACGGCGACACCCTGGTGGTGGTGCTGCGCAGCGTGCAGCCGCTGGCACGCCGCTACGAGCAGGACCTGCTGGAAGAACTGCGCCGCGATGGCGTGGCCGGCCAGGTGCTGGCGATCGGTCCGCATGCGGATATCGGCGCCGAGGATGACCATACCCTCAGCGTGCCCGTGCTTGAACCGGCGCTCGACGACCCGTGGCTGGCGCCGGTGTGGCTCGGCTTTGCGCAGCTGTTCGCGCTGCAGCGTTCGGCCGCGCTGGGCCTGACCCCGGACAATCCGTTCCCGGACGGCACCGTCAACCGCGTCGTCCAGGGCGTCACCATCCACCATGGCTGAGCTGATCGCGCACGCCTGCTACGGCATCGACATCGGCGGAACCAAGATCGAGCTGGTGGCGTGCGATGCGGCGATGCAGGTCACCTGGCGCCGCCGCGTGGCCACCCCGCAGGGCGACTACGCCGGCTTCCTGCAGGCGGTGGTCGCGCTGGTGGCCGAGGCGGATGCCACGCTGGGCCGCAGTGACGCCGCCATCGGCATCGCCCTGCCCGGCGTGCGCGACCGCCGCAGTGGCCGCCAGTTGAGCGCCAACGTACCGGCACTGACCGGCCAGTGCGTGGCGCAGGACCTGAAGGCACGCCTGCAGCGTCCGCTGCACTTCGGCAACGACCTGCAGTGCTTTGCGTTGTCGGAGGCGCACGGTGGCGCCGCCGACGGCTACCCCAGCATGTTCGGCGCCATCCTCGGCACCGGTGCCGGTGGTGGCTTCTGCCTGCAGGGCCGCCTGCTGACCGGCTTCAACGGCCTGGCCGGCGAGTGGGGCCACTGGAGCGTGCCTGGCCACCTGCTGCAGCGCCACGGCCTGCCCCTGCTGGACTGCGGCTGCGGCCTGCAGGGCTGCGTGGAACGCTACGTGTCCGGCAGCGGCGTGGCGATGATCGCGCGCCATCTCGGCGGCAGCGCGCGCGACGCCAGCGCGGTGATCGCCCTGGCCGACGCCGGCGATGTGCGTGCCCGGCAGGCGCTGGACATCCACCGCGATCTGCTCGGCCACAGCTTGGCCGCACTGGTGCTGGCGCTGGACCCGCACGTCATCGTGCTCGGTGGCGGCCTTTCGCAGTACGCGCCGCTGTACCAGCTGCTGCCCGCCGCCGTTGCCGTGCATCTGTTCAACGGCGCGCAGGTGCCGCCCATCGTGCCGCCGCGCTTCGGCGATGCCGGTGGTGCACGCGGTGCCGCCCTGCTCGCCTGCCAACCCTCGTTTTCCTGATCGACCGGAGCCTGACCATGTCCCCGCTGCAGACCCTGCTTGCTTCCCACCGCGCCGGTACCAACGTCGGCCTGTACAGCGTCTGCTGCAGCAACGAACAGGTGCTGCGCGCGGCCATGCACGTGGCGCTGGCGCACGGCACCGTGCTGCTGGTCGAGGCCACTTCCAACCAGGTTGACCAGTTCGGCGGCTACACCGGCATGACCCCGCCGCAGTACCGCGATTACGTCGGCATGCTGGCCGATGAAGAGGGGTTCCCCCGTGAGCGGCTGATCCTCGGCGGTGACCATCTGGGCCCGAACGCCTGGCAGAAGCGCCCGGCCGCCGAAGCGATGGCCCACGCGCGCGTGCTGATCGAGGCCTACGTGGCCGCCGGCTTCCACAAGATCCACCTGGACTGCAGCATGTCCTGCGCCGACGACCCGGTGCCGCTGCCCGATGCCATCGTCGCCGCACGTTCGGCCGAGTTGGCCGGGATCGCCGAGCGCACTGCTGCTGCGAACGGCCTGCCGCCGCCGGTCTACGTCATCGGCACCGAAGTGCCGGTGCCCGGTGGCGAAGCCTCGCTCGCCGGTGGCCTGCAGGTGACCACGCCGGCCGCTGCCGCGCAGACCCTGGCCATCCACCAGCAGGCCTTCGACACGCCGCAGCTGCGCGATGCCTGGCAGCGCGTGATCGCCATGGTGGTGCAGCCGGGCGTGGACTTCGACCACAGCAGCGTGCACGAGTACGACCCGGCGGCCGCCAGTGTGCTCGCGGATTTCCTCGAACAGCAGCCGCGCATCGTGTTCGAAGCGCATTCCACTGATTACCAGCGCGAGAGCGGCCTGCACGCCTTGGTGCGCGACCACTTCGCCATCCTCAAGGTGGGCCCGGCGGCGACCTTCGCCTACCGCGAGGCGCTGTTCGCGCTGGCCGCCATCGAGGTCGAACTGCTGCCGGACGCGCAATGCTCGCGCCTGCCGCAGGTACTGGACGACGTGATGCAGGCGCAGCCGAAGTACTGGCAACCGTACTACCAGGGCGACGAGGCCGAGCTGCGCCTGCTGCGCCGCTTCTCCTTCAGCGACCGCTGCCGCTACTACTGGGGCGAGCCGGCATTGCTGCAGGCGGTGCAGACGCTGTTCGCCAACCTGGAACGGCAGGCGCCGCCGCTGGTGCTGCTCAGCCAGTACCTGCCCGAGCAGTACCGCGCCGTGCGCGAAGGCGCCCTCGCCAATACCCCCAGCGCGCTGGTGCAGCACCGCATCGGCCAGTGCCTGGGCGAATACGCCCGCGCCTGCAGCGCCAACCAGGCCGGCAGCCGCAAGCAGAACGCAAGTTCGGCTGCCTCCGTTCTTGCGAACGGCTAATCTCTACCTTTCCTGACGAAACCGAGAGATGGCCATGCGCAACACCCGCTCCCGCCGGCAACAGATCCTGCAGCTGCTGATCGAGCATGGCTCGGTGCAGGTGGCCGATCTGGTCGAGCGCTTCGGCGTGTCGGCGGTGACCATCCGTGCCGATCTCACCCACTTCGAGTCGCAGGGCCTGGCCACCCGTACCCACGGTGGCGCCACCCTGGTGCGCACGCCGCCGCAGGAACAGGACATCCATGAAAAGGATGCGCTGAACCTGCCGCTGAAGGAGTCCATCGGCACCGCCGCGGCGCGGCTGGTGCAGGCCGGCGACAACATCATCATCGACTCCGGCTCGACCACGATGACCCTGGCCCGCCACCTGCGCGGCCATCGCGACGTGACGGTGATGACCAACGGCCTGAACATCGCCTGGGAACTGGCCAACGCGCCGGGCATCACCGTGCTGCTGACCGGAGGGCTGCTGCGCCAGCAGTCGTTGTCGCTGCAGGGCAGCCAGGCCGAAGCCAGCCTCAACTCCTACAGCTTCGACACCCTGTTCCTGGGCGTGGATGGCCTGGACCTGCAGTTCGGCCTGACCACCCACGATGAAGCCGAAGCCCGCCTCAACCACCGCATGGTCGAGCGCGCGCGCCGCATCGTGGTGCTCACCGACGCCTCCAAGTTCGGCCGCGTCAGCCTGCACCGCATCGCGCTCCTGGACCAGATCCACGCCATCATCACCGACGCCGGCATCGACGATGCCACCCGCGAGGGGCTGCAGCGGCTGGGCATCGAAGTGATCATCGCCGAGACACCGCCATGACCGACACCCGCCGCCTGCACGGCCGCATCCTTACCCCGCTGGGCTGGCGCCGTGGCCACGTCCAGTTCGATTCGCACATCCGCCAGCTGCAGGTGGATGACCACAGCGGCGCCGACGACCTGCAGCTGCCGGTGATCCTGCCCGGCTTCATCGACCTGCACGTGCACGGCGCGGCCGGCGTGGACCTGATGCAGGGCGGCGACGTGGCCCGCACCATCGCCCGCACCCACCTGCGCTTCGGCACCACCACCCTGCTGGCGACCACCATGACCGCCGGCCTGGACCAGATCGAGCATGCGCTGCAGGGCGTGGCCGCGACGATGGCATCCCCCGATGCCGAGGCGGCCAGCATCGTCGGCGTGCATCTGGAAGGCCCCTTCATCAGCCCGCAGCGGCTGGGCGCACAGCCCAACCGCACGATCGAGGCGACGCTGGCGCTGGTGCAGCAGCTGCACGCGCTGGCACCGATCCGGGTGATGACCCTGGCACCGGAAATCGGCGAGCACACCGCGCTGATTCCCGCGCTGGCGGCGATGGGCATCCGCGTGCAGCTGGGCCACAGTGCCGGCACCTACGAAGAAGGCGTCGCCGCATTGCAGGCCGGTGCGTCCGGCTTCACCCATCTGTTCAACGGCATGACCGGCGTCGACCACTACCGCCCGGGCATTGCCGCCGCTGCGCTGGCACATGCGCAGTACGCCGAGATCATTCCCGACCTGCAGCACATCCACCCCGGCGTGATCCGGCTGGCCGCGCGCGCGATCCCGCGCCTGTACGCGGTGACCGATGCCACGTCCGCCACCGGCATGCCTGATGGCGAATACGCGCTGGGCGAACAGCGCGTGCACAAGTGCGGCGGCTGCGTGCGCCTGGCCACCGGCTCGCTGGCCGGCAGTGCGCTGACCATGGACCAGGCACTGCGCAACCTGGTGCAGGTGGGCCTGGACCTGGCCGAGGCCTCGCAACGTGTCTCCACCTTCCCCGCCGCCTACCTGGGCCTTGACGATCGCGGCCGCATCGCGCCCGACGCCCGTGCCGACCTGGTGGTGCTGGACGCCGGACTGCGCCTGCAGCAGGTGGTGGTGGGCGGGCAGGTCGTCGATCTGAACGCTGCACACGCCTGATGCACGCCGTGCAGCCGGAACGCCGCATTGAAACGTCGCCGGGCATGGCCTGGCGCTACCTGGGAACCTGTCGATGACTGCACGCACCGCCCCGCGCTGGCCCGTACGCTACCTGCTGTTCATCGGCGGCCTCGGCGGCCTGCTGTACGGCATCGACATCGGCATCATCGCCGGCGCCCTGCCCTACCTCGAAGCCACTGCCAGCCACGCCTGGCAGCTCAGCAGCCAGCAGCTCGGTTTCGTCGTCGCCGCGGTGCTGCTGGGCAGCGTGCTGTCCTCGCTGTTCGCTGGCATGGTGGCCGACCTGATCGGCCGCCGCGGCGCGATGCTGCTGGCCGGCCTGCTGTTCACCGCCTCCATCCCGATCATGGCGCTGGCCTCGGGCTATACGCCGCTGCTGCTCGGCCGCCTGCTGCAGGGCGTCAGTGGCGGCCTGATCGGCGTGGTGGTGCCGCTGTACCTGGCCGAAGTGCTCAGCCCCGAACGACGCGGACGCGGCGCCGCCATGTTCCAGCTGCTGCTGACCATCGGCCTGGTCCTGGCCGCCCTCATCGGCCTGCACCAGGCGCATGCCGTGGACGCCGCCGCCGAGGCCGTGCGTTCGCTGCCGCTGGCGCAGCAGGCGCAGGAACTGTTCGTGGTGAAGGACCACGCCTGGCGCACCATCTTCTGGAGCTGCCTGGCACCGGGCCTGCTGTTCTGTGCCGGCATCTTCTGGCTGTCCGAATCACCCCGCTGGCTGGTGCGCCGGGGTCGCGTGGAGGATGCGCGCCGCAGCCTGCAGCGCGTACTGCCCGCTGCCGACGTGGAGGCCACGCTGGCGCAGATCCAGGCACCGGAATCGAGCAGCAGCGACGGTCGCCGCGATCCGCTGCTCAGCCGCCGCTATGTGGTGCCGTTCCTGCTGGCCTGCGTGGTGCTGGCCTGTACCCAGGCCACCGGCATCAACTCGGTGCTGGCCTACGCGGTCAACATCCTCAACCAGGCCGGCCTGTCCGGCTCGGTGGCCAACGGCGCCGACGTGGCGATCAAGCTGCTCAACGCGGTGATGACCGTGGTCGCCCTGCTGCTGGTCGACCGCAAGGGCCGCAAGTTCCTGCTGATGCTGGGCAGCGGCGGCATCTGCGTGGCCCTGCTGGCCGCCGCCACGCTGTTCTTCCAGGCCGAGCGCGGCCGCGCCGACGTGCAGCCGCAGCTGCAGGCCGCAGTCAGTGGCGACGGTCTGCAGCTGGTGCTGGATGACGCGCAGTGGCAGCGCCTGGCGGGCGGCACGGACAGCGAGGGCCGTCCCCTGCAGCTGACCGTGTCCTATGCCTATGGTGATTTCACCAACGTGCGCGCCCTGCGCAGCGACAACCTGGGTGACCGCGAACTGCGCATCGAACGCACCGGCACCGTGCAGGCGGACAGCGTCATCGGTGCCTTCTTCCGCCACCTGCACCTGAACCCCTTCGCCGACCCGGGCAGCGCCGCGCAGGCACCGCTGCGCATCGAACAGGCGCGCATAGGCCCCGTGCCGCCGCCGGCCCATGGCTGGGCGGTGGCCGCCTGCATCCTGGTGTTCGTGGCGTTCTTCGCGGTCGGCCCCGGTGTCTGCGTGTGGCTGGCGCTGTCGGAGCTGATGCCCAACCGCATCCGCTCCAACGGCATGAGCATCGCACTGCTGATCAACCAGTTTGTGTCCACCACCATCGCGGCGCTGTTCCTGCCCACCGTCGGCCACTATGGCTACGCAAGCATGTTCCTGTTCTGGGCCGGCTGCACGTTCGTGTTCTTCCTGGTAGCCGCGATGTGGCTGCCGGAAACCAAGGGCAAGTCGCTGGAGGAGATCGAAGCGCGGTTTGCCCGGTAGCGGTCGACCGTGGTCGACCTCCGTGCGCACCGCGAGGGTTTCGGCGCGCCGATCAATGGCCGGTGATGTGCTTCTCCAGCGCCTGCGCTTCGGCCACGCTGGGCAGCCCACTGAGCATCATCGATTCACCAAACGGTCCCGCCACCGTCGCCACCATCACCACGCGGCCATCCACACTGATGGCTGCACGCTGGCCGACCAGAGCCTCCGTGCCATCGTGGATGCGCTGGCGTGCCTCCGGCCGATAGCGGATCTGCAGGCCAGGTTGATTGGCCTGGTCCACTACATAGCGCACATCGGCGATGTCGGCGCTGCTGGCGATCGGCGGCTCGCGCAGGGTGAGCGTCGCGCCCTGCCACTGCGCGGGCGATCCCTTGCCGGCCGCGTCGACCGCGCTCAGGCGTACGTCCACGCCCGGACGCGGTGCGTGCGCCGGACCCGTCATTGCCTCAGGCGTTGCCGCCGGCATGCATCCGGTCAGGGCCAGCGCCGCGCCCAGCAACAACGGTAGCGCGGCCCTCACGTTAGCGTCCCCGAATTCAGTGCCGGCACCAACCCGCGGCGGCCGTCGGCCGACAACAGCGGTGAAGAGGAAGATCCGGGAAAATGCATGAACACTCCTTCGATCAGGTTCCGTGCCCCATCCTAGCGCCCGCATCGTAGAGGCTGGGTAGAGTCGACCGTTGGTCGACTGGCCTTATCCACATCGGCTGGCAGTCGACCAACGGTCGACTCTACCGGAACGCATCACGGCACCCGTGCGCACACCCATACGCGCACCTCTGCCGCACCCACCAGCCGCAGCGTTTCCGCCACTTCCAGCACCGTGCTGCCGGTGGTCATTACATCGTCCACCACGGTCAGGCGGGGTGGCACTGCACCACGCACACCGAAGGCGTCGAACAGATTATCGCGGCGCTGCTCGGCGCTGCGCTCCGACTGCGGTGCGGTATGCCGGCGCCGGTACAGGCCACGCCATACCGGCTGCCGCAGCAACCGGCACAGCTCCCCCGCCTGGTCATAGCCGCGCTGGCGCAACCGACGCAGATGCAGCGGCACGGGCACCAGTGGCGGGCACGCCCACGGTGGCGGACCGCGCTGCATCAACTGCGCAAGCAGTCGGCCAGCGGCCAGGTCCTGATGGAATTTGTAGCGCACCAGCAGCTGGTCCACCGGCGGCAGGTACAGCAGGCTGGCATGGGTGGCCGCCTGTGGCGGCGGCTCCTCGCGGCAGGTGCCACAGACCGGCAGTGCATTGTCCGGTAATGGCAGTGCACAGCGCAGGCAGGCGCGGCCGGACCAAGGGATATCGGCCAGACAGGCGGCACACAGATCCAGCCCGTCGTGGCCAGGGTCATCGCAGACCAGACAGCGCAGTGGCAGCAGCGCGCGCAATCCCGACGCGACGGTGCACAGAAAGATCGTCTTCAGCATTCGCCGAGTCTGCGTGCAGCCACTCCACGATGGCATCAGACGTCGGCCCATGCTGTGGTCAGGATGCCGCTTGTCCGCTTCCCGGGGAATGGCTTCGACACGGCCGCTGCACATTTCCGCTGCTAGCGTGCGCGGTCTGTATCACCTCTTCGGACTCTACATGAACAAGCGGACCCGGATCGTTGTCATCGTGCTGGTCGTTGGCCTGCTGGCCATGGCCTTGCCCAGCCTGCTCTGGTACGTCAAACAGGGCGAGACCCACGACGCGGGGCTGCAGAAGGAAGCAGAGAAGATCCAGAACGAACAGGCCAAACCCTGATCGACGCAATGCGCCCCGGACCCACCACCCTCGACTGGTTGTCTGGCGGCTGGACGGTGATGCCCCGTGAGTTCTATCGCCGGCATCCAACCGTCGTGGCGCCGCAGCTTCTCAACAAGCTGATCGTGCGTGACGATGGCCGCGCCGCGCGCATCGTCGAGGTTGAGGCCTATGCAGGCAGTGAGGATCCCGCCGCGCACTCCTATCGTGGCCAGACGGCACGCAATGCCACCATGTTCGGTGAGGCGGGTCATCTGTATGTCTATTTCACCTACGGCATGCACTGGGGCAGCAACGCGGTCTGTGGCGAGGCGGGTGAGGGTGTGGGCGTGCTGCTCAGAGCGGCCGAGCCGGTGTCCGGCATTGGCGCCATGCAAGCCGCGCGGCCCGCGGCCAAGCGCGATCGCGATCTGGCGAGCGGACCGGGCAAGCTGTCCCAGGCATTTGGCATCACGCGCGATCTGGATGGCGCAGACCTGGTCACTGCAGACCGTGGTGTCGTCATAGTCTGTGATGGCACGCCGCCACCGCCGTCGCCGGTGGTAGGGCCACGCATCGGCATCAGTCGCGCGGTGGACTTCCCTTGGCGCTGGCATGTACCGGACCATCCGCATGTGTCGGTCCGGCCGCGCCGGAGATGATTGCGGCTGGCCGATGCCTTTGCTTCGCAGGCTCCCGCAACCCGCGCGCTTCCGTCATTCGCAATCCTGATAACCACCCACCACACCGCAATGCCTGCAGCGGAACAGGTAGGCCGTCGGTGATCCATCCTTGTCCAAGGCCGCAAGGAAGTGCTGCCACTGCGGACCATCATCCAGCCCGGTGCTGTCCTGGATCGCCGCCACCGCCGCGTCGCTGTGCGCTTCCAGTTCGGCGCGACCGGCACGGCCGATGAACTGCGCGGCATCGCCGCAATGGGTCCACCACTGTTCCTGCTGCCAGCCGTTGAAGCCCGGGGTGCGCTGCGCGATCTCGTCGATGATGTCCTCACCGACCTCATCCCACTCGCCACCACCACCGACGCCTTCCTCATCACTGAAGATGACGCCGAGGCGCTCGTGCGCGGAGCCATCGGCGATGCACCACGGGCAGATTTCGTGCCCGTATTCCTCTTCGGCATAGACCGGGCCGGCGTAGACGTAGCCGCGCGACTCCCCGCAGCACACGCACGGCGTGTCGGCGGCCACCACGCTGCCGGTGGCGATCGGATCGGGGTGATAGGTGAAGCGCGGCAGATCCATGGCAGTTCCGCTGCTGGGCGGCCCAGTGTAGCGGTGCGGTCAGGGCCAGATATCCTGTCAACTATAGAGATTAAAACCTAGTTGACAGCCCTCGCCTACCCGCCCACACTGCCGCCCTCGCTCGACGCGCCTCCAAGATCCCGCCATGGCTCCTGCCACCCGCCACGATTGGCAGCACGATGAACTGCAGGCGCTGTTCGACCTGCCCTTGCCCGAACTGCTGTTCCGCGCCGCCAGCGTGCATCGCGCGCATTTCGATCCGGCCCAGGTGCAGGTGTCCACGCTGCTGTCGGTGAAGACCGGTGGCTGCCCGGAAGACTGCGCGTATTGCCCGCAGGCGCAGCGCTACACCACGGGCGTGAGCGCACAGAAGCTGATGGATACCGATACCGTGCTGGCCAAGGCACGCCAGGCCAAGGCCGCCGGTGCATCGCGCTTCTGCATGGGCGCGGCGTGGCGTTCGCCGAAGGACCGCGACATTCCGAAGGTGGCTGCGATGATCGCCGGCGTGAAGGCGCTCGGGCTGGAAACCTGCGCCACCCTCGGCATGCTCAGTGGCGGGCAGGCGCGCGCGTTGAAGGACGCCGGGCTGGACTACTACAACCACAATCTCGACACCGCGCCGGACTACTACGATTCGATCATCCACACGCGCCAGTACCAGGACCGCCTGGATACGCTGGGCCACGTGCGCGATGCCGGGCTGAAGACCTGCTGCGGCGGCATCGTCGGCATGGGCGAGACGCGTGCGCAGCGCATCGGCCTGCTGCTGGCGCTGGCCACGCTGCCGGCGCATCCCGATTCGGTGCCGATCAACGCGCTGGTGCAGGTGGCCGGTACGCCGCTGCATGGCAGCGCGGAACTGGACCCGTTCGAGTTCGTGCGGATGATCGCGGTGGCACGCATCGCGATGCCGCGTTCGATGGTGCGGCTGTCGGCTGGCCGCGAAGCCATGAGTGACGAGCTGCAGGCGCTGTGCTTCCTGGGCGGTGCCAACTCGATCTTCCATGGCGAAAAACTGCTGACCACCGGCAACCCGGAAAGCGAGCGCGACCTTGCCCTGTTCGCGCGCCTGGGCCTGCAGCCGATGCCGGTGCAGGTGGACGCCGAAGGCCACGACCACGGCGGTACCGTGCATGCCGATATCAGCGCCGATGGCCCCGGCTGTGGCTGCGCCCACGCCGCGTGACACGCCGCGTGATCGGGGCGTCGAGCAGGCGTGGCGGCAACGCGTTACCCTAGCCGCCCCGTCGTCGCCTGTAGCCAGCATGGCCCGCCCCGACCTGACCGCCCGCCTCCAAGCCCAGCGCGCGTTGCGCGATGCACAAGGCCGTCGCCGCCCGCGGCGCACGGTCACCCGTCGTGATGGCGTGCGCCTGGAAATTGACGGGCGCTGGTTGACCGGGTTCTGCAGCAACGATTATCTGGGCCTGGCCCAGCAGTTCAGTGTGGTCAACGCGCTGCAGGATGCGGCCGCACGCGATGGCACCGGTGCCGGTGCCTCGCACCTGGTCTGCGGCCACCACGCACTGCACGATGCGCTGGAACGCGAAGTGGCCGACTGGCTCGGTTACCCGCGCGCCCTGCTGTTCGGCAGTGGCTTCGCCGCCAACCTGGCGGTGCAGCAGGCGCTGCTGAGCGAAGAGACTGACGTCTGCGTGCAGGACAAGCTCAACCACGCCAGCCTGCTCGATGCCACGCGGCTGGCCGGTGCGCGCCTGCGCCGCTACCCGCACCTGGATCCGGAAGGCGCCATGCGCCAGCTCAAGCACGCGCCCGAGGGTGCGGCGATGCTGGCCAGCGATGGTGTCTTCAGCATGGACGGCGACCTTGCACCGCTGCGTGCGCTGTCGCTGGTCGCGCGCCTGCAGCAGGCGCTGTTCTACGTGGACGACGCGCATGGCGTGGGCGTGCTCGGCGATGGCCGTGGTGCCGTCGCCACCGCCGGCCTGGGCGTGGACGACGTGCCGCTGCAGCTGGTCACCCTCGGCAAGGCGCTGGGCAGTTCCGGCGCGCTGGTGCTGGGCCGCGAGGATCTGGTCGAGCACCTTTCCGAAACCGCACGCCCCTACATCTACACCACCGCCCTGCCGCCGGCCCTGGCCGCCTCGGCCCTGGAAGCGGTGCGCCTGGCCCGCCGCGACCATTGGCGCCGGGCCAAGCTGGCCGACCTGATCGCCCTGTTCCGCGGCGAAGCGCGCCGCCATGGCCTGGACCTGATGGCCTCGGAAACCCCGATCCAGCCGCTGCTGTGTGGCGATGACCACACCGCCGTGGCGATGTCGCAGGCGCTGGAGCAGGCCGGCTGGCTGGTCGGCGCGATCCGTCCGCCGACGGTGCCCGAAGGCAAGGCACGGCTGCGCGTCACCCTGTCGGCACTGCATACGCCGGAACAGGTGCGCGGGCTGGTAGAAGCCATCGCCCAAGCGCGCGACCGCGTCGCTGCCGGGTCGCTCGAAGCGCTGCCGCCTGCCCTGCCCGCGCTGGCCTGACCCGCACGCGCCGTACCCCATGCATATCGACGTCACCGGCCACGGGCCGGACCTGGTTCTGATCCACGGCTGGGCCCTGCAGGGCGGTGTGTTCGCGCCCCTGGTGCAGCGCCTGGCCGACCGTTTCACCCTGCACGTGGTCGACCTGCCCGGCCATGGCCACAGCCGCGACGACAGCACGCCGCTGCGCCTGCCGCACGTGGTCAACGCCATTGCCGCGGCCACGCCGCCGGCGGTGTGGTGCGGCTGGTCGCTGGGCGGGCTGTTCGCGCTGCACGCGGCGGCCACCCTGCCGAAGGTGCGCGGGCTGGCGATGATCGCCGCCACGCCGCGTTTCGTGCGCGGCGAGGACTGGCCGCACGCGGTGGAACCGGCGGTGTTCGAGCAGTTCGGGCGTGACCTGGCCACGGACTTCGGCGGCACCTTGGAGCGCTTCCTGGCGTTGGACGTGATGGGTTCGGCGCATGCCCGCGAGGAGCTGCGCACCCTGCGCCAGCGCCTGGTCGAGCGCGGTGCCCCCAGCGAACGCGCCCTGCTGGAAGGCCTGCGCCTGCTGGAAGGCACCGACCTGCGTGGCGCCCTGCCCACGCTGGGCAGGCCCAGCCTGTGGATCGCCGGCCAACGCGACCGCCTGGTATCGCCGGCCGCGATGCAGGCCGCCGCCGCGCTGGCCCCGGGCGCGCAGGCGCTGACCGTCGCCCACGGCGGCCATGCGCCCTTCCTCGGCCACGCCGACGAGGTGGCCGCTGCCCTGCAACAGTTCGTTGCCGGCCAGTCACCGGCCGATGGCGGACAATGAGCACTTTCCGCATTCGGCAGGGTTGACGCATGGATCTGGGTATTTCCGGCCGCTGGGCACTGGTCTGCGGCGCAAGCAAGGGCCTCGGCCTGGGCTGCGCGTGCGCCCTCGTGGCCGAAGGCGTGAACGTGGTGATCGTGGCCCGTGGCGAAACCGCCCTGCAGGCGGCCGCTGAGGAACTGCGCGCCCTGCCCGGTGCCGCCGAGGTGCGCACGGTCGCCGCCGACGTCACCACCGAGGCCGGGCGCACGCAGGCGCTGGCCGCCTGCCCCCAGGTCGACATCCTGGTGACCAACGCCGGTGGTCCGCCGCCGGGCGACTTCCGCACGTTCGAGCGCGACGATTGGATCGCCGCGCTGGATGCCAACATGCTGGCGCCGATCGCCATGATCCGCGCCACGGTGGACACGATGATCGCGCGCGGCTTCGGCCGCATCGTCAACATCACCTCGTCCTCGGTGAAGGCGCCGATCGACACGCTGGCGCTGTCCAACGGCGCGCGCAGCGGCCTCACCGGCTTCGTCGCCGGGCTGGCGCGGCGCACGGTCGGCCACAACGTCACGATCAACAACCTGCTGCCCGGCCAGTTCGACACCGACCGCCTGCGCGCCAACTTCGCCCACGCTGCGGGCCAGGACGGCGACGTGCAGGCGGTGGCCGACCGCCGCCGCCAGCAGATTCCTGCCGGCCGCTTCGGCACGCCGGACGAATTCGGCGCCGCCTGCGCCTTCCTGTGCAGTGCACAGGCCGGTTACCTCACCGGGCAGAACCTGCTGATCGACGGCGGCGCCTACCCCGGTACGTTCTAAGAGACTTCCGCAATGCCGTCCCACTTCGATGCCCGCCACGTCCGCCGCGCGTTCGCCCGCGCCGCCAACAGCTATGACGCTGCCGCTGCCCTGCAGCGCGAGGTGCAGTCGCGGCTGATCGAATCGCTGGACTACCTGGAAGCGCGCAAGCCCGAGGTGGTGCTGGACATCGGTGCGGGCACAGGCCACGCCAGCGCGCTGATGAAGAAGCGCTGGCCGAAGGCGCAGGTAATCGCGATGGACGTGGCCCTGCCGATGCTGGACCAGGCCAAGCGCCAGGCCGGCTGGTGGAAGCCGTTCCAGCGCCTGTGCGGTGACGCCGCCGCGCTGCCGCTGGCCGACAACAGCGTCGATGTGATCTTCAGCAACCTGTGCCTGCAGTGGCTGGACGACCTGCCGGCGGTGTTCGCCGGTTTCCGTCGCGTGCTCAAGCCTGGTGGCCTGCTGCTGTGCTCCACCTTCGGCCCGGAAACGCTGGTCGAACTCAACGAAGCGTTCGCTGCCGCCGATGACCGCCCACACGTCAGCCGCTTCGCGCAGATCGCCCAGTTCGGTGATGCGTTGATGATGGCCGGCTTCCGCGATCCGGTGCTGGACCGCGACCTGTTCACCCTGACCTACGACGACCTGCCGGCGCTGATGCGCGAGCTGCGCGCGATGGGCGCGACCAATGCACGGGTGGACCGCCGCCACACGCTGACCGGCCGCGGTCGTTTTGCCGCCGCTGCTGCAGCGTACGAAACGATGCGCCGTGCCGACGGCAAGCTGCCCAGCAGCTGGGAAGTGATCTACGCCCACGCCTGGGCGCCGGACCCGGGCGCACCGATCCGCGAAGGCGGGCATGACATCGCCTCGGTGCCGGTGTCGGCCATCCCGATCCGCCGCAAGCAGCCCTGATCGAACACCGCCGCCGGGGGGGGCCCGCCGGGCCCCGCGCGCCCGCCGGGGGTGGCCCCGCCCCACACCCCCCGCCCCCCACCCGACGCCCCAGGTGCCCGTATAAGCGCGCCCCCCCCCCCCCGGCGCGCCCCCCCCGGGGCCCGGCCCCCCGGCCGCCGCCGGGCGCCCCCCCCCCCCCCCCCCCCGCCCCCGACCCCCCCCCCCCGGGGCGCGGCCCGCCCCGCACCCGGCCGCCCGACGGGGTCGCGCGGGACCATGCCCGGCGAGCCCAACGGCGTCGCCTGATGCTCAGGTATTCGCCGGCGAACTCAGCGGCGGGCGCACCAGGTCGCGGTGGAAGAAATAGATCTCCTGCACCAGGAAACGCCAGCTGGTGTGGAAGCTGCGGAAACGCGTGCTCGGCGTGGACGAGGCCAGTGCCTCGATGCCCAGCGCCTGGCTCAGGCGCAGCGCGCGTGCCATGTGCAACGGGTCGCTGACGATGATGACCGTGTGCAGCTTGCGCTGCTCCATCAGCCGCTTGGCTTCCACCAGGTTCTGCACGGTGTTGCGTGAGGCGGTCTCGATCAGGATCGCGTCATCCGGCACGCCGTGCTTCAGCGCATAGCGCCGCGCCACCTGCGATTCGGAGAAACGCGCGCCCGCACCACCGTAGCCACCGGTGAAGATCAGCAGCGGCGCATAGCCGGCCTGGTACAGGTCCAGGCCATGGCGGATGCGTTCTTCGAACACCGGCGACGGCTTGGCATCGTAGGCCGCCGCGCCCAGCACG
This sequence comes from Stenotrophomonas sp. STEN054, assembly GCF_056854535.1. Lineage (NCBI taxonomy): Bacteria > Pseudomonadati > Pseudomonadota > Gammaproteobacteria > Lysobacterales > Lysobacteraceae > Stenotrophomonas > Stenotrophomonas sp. STEN054. The sequence continues at coordinate 127,700 of NZ_JBXFWG010000005.1, forward strand.
ATGATCGCGTCGGCCTTGGCGGCCTGGTCGCGCTCACCCACCCAGACGATCCAGGCGGTCACGCCCAGCAGCCACACCAGCACCAGCACGAACAGGCGCCACAGCCAGCCCAGCAGGCCGGTGTGTGGCCGATGACGGCCGCGGCTCACGCCACCTCCCAGCGCAGCGCTGGCAGATCGACGTTGCCGCCGGACAGCACCAGGCCCACGCGCTGGCCGGCAAACCGCGCCGGCTGGGCCAGCACCGCCGCCAGCACGATGGCCGAGGACGGTTCCACCACCTGCTTCAGCACCTCCCACAGCAGGCGCATCGCCGCAAGGGTGGCGTCATCGTCGACCACGATCACCTCGGCGCCCGTCGCCTGCAGCAGCTGGAAATTCGGCGCGCCGACCAGCGTGCGCAGGCCATCGCAGAAAGTGTCCGGGGTGAAAGCGGTCACGCGCTCGCCGGCAGCCAGCGAACGCGCGGTGTCGTCGGCACCGGCCGGCTCGGCCAGCACCAGGCGGGTCTGCGGGCTGGCGTGCTGCAGGGCCAGTGCAGTGCCGGTGGCCAGGCCACCACCGCCCACCGGCACCACCAGTACATCGAACGGGCCATCGCTGTGCAGCAGTTCCAGCGCCGCCGTGCCCTGCCCGGCCATCACCGCCGGGTCGGCATAGGGATGCACCAGGGTCGCGCCGGTATCGGCCTGGACCTGGGCGCAGGTGGCCTCGCGGTCGGTGATGGTGGGCGGGCAGCGCCAGAGGGTGGCGCCATGGCGGGCGATGTTGGCCAGCTTGGCGGCCACCGCCCCTTCGGGCACCACGACGTGACAGGGTATGCCGCGGGTGCGGGCGGCCAGGGCCAGCGCGGCACCGTGGTTGCCCGAGGAATGGGTGACCACACCCGCCGCGGCGCGCCCGGCGTCCAGCGACCACACCGCGTTGCAGGCACCACGGAACTTGAACGCCCCGCCGCGCTGCAGATGCTCGGCCTTGAACGCCAGCTGCGCCCCGGCCAGCGCATCCAGCGCGCGCGAGCGCAGGACCGGCGTAACAAGGGCATGCGGCGCGATCCGCGCGGCGGCGGCCAGGACATCTTCGGCGCGGGGCAACAGTGAATCGCTCATGACGCAAGATTAACGTATGCCCCGACGCTGGCGGCCACGCACACGGCCATGCCAGCATGCAGGCCTTCATCGCCATTCATCCTGGGCCGGCACAATTAAGGGGCGATTCAATGCCCACGCCTGAAGCTGGCCCTACACCCGTCCTTGGGGGGACCCACATGAAAACGCGCCTGTTGCTTGCCGGCGGCCTGTTGCTGGCCCTCACCGGCTGTTCCACCTACGACTATGTCGGCGGTGGCAGCGGTGGCAGTTACTACCACGGTGCCCCGTCGACGGAGTACCGCTACCCGTATGGCTATCCGTCCAACTATGGCTACCCCTACTACGGTGGGTACGGCGGCTATGGCGGTGGTTACGGCTATTACGGCAACCCGTATTACTCACGCCCGGTCTACCGGCCGCCGCACAACCACCGCCCGCCGCCGCCGCGTCCGGGCAACGGTGGTGAGAACCGTCCGCCGCCGCCGCCGCGCCAGAACAATGGTGGCTCGCCGTGGCGGAACATGGACTCGATGCGTCGCCCGCCGCAGGCTGGCCGCCCGCCGGGTCCGCCGCAGGCACGTCCGTCTGCGCCCCAGGCTCGTCGATCCGCGCCGCCGCAGGCACGTCCGGCACCGGCACCGCGTGCGCCGAAGTCGAGCGGCTCTCCGTGGCGGAACCTGGAACGATGAACCGTTGCCTGCGGCGAAACATGAAACGTGCGACGCAGCGCACAGTTGGGCTCTGGACCATCTTGCATTTCATGCGATTCAGGCCGCACTCTACGCAGGTGGTGACGGCCCGCGTCACAAAGTGACAAAAACGTTAAGGGCCCGTCCCAAACAGCTCTACGTCGATATCCGACAGGAACATCTGGATCCCCCCTGTTCCGGCCCTGTCGGATGTCGGCACCTCTGAAAGCAGACGGCCCCGCAATGCGGGGCCGTTTGTTTTTGATGCGGCCGCCAATGCATCCACGCATGGCGTGGATCTACTGGTACTGGCGCCTGGATGGGCCTCGTAGATCCACGCCATGCGTGGATGGGCCTCTCCCGGCAGAAAACCAAAAAAAACAGGGCCGGACAGTCCCCCGACTGCCGGCCCCCCGCTTCCCCACCATGCGCCTGTACCGGCCCCTGTTCCAATTCCGGTCAACGGCGCCTACGGCGCCAGCCACGATGGGTGCTATTGGGTTATCTGCAAAAATCCTGCCAACTTTAGGGCGGATTTCATCCCGGCCCCGATCCGGGCCCGTCGCCCCCCTCCGAATGGCGCTAAAATCGCCACCCCGGCGCCGCCCCGGCCGCGCCCGTCCCCTGTTGACCTGCCCCCATGACCCAGTCCTTCCATCGTTACGACGTCATCGTCATCGGCGGTGGCCACGCCGGCACCGAGGCCGCGCTGGCCGCGGCCCGTACCGGCGTGCGCACCCTGCTGCTGACCCACAACATCGAAACCGTGGGCGCGATGAGCTGCAACCCGGCCATCGGCGGCATCGGCAAGGGCCACCTGGTCAAGGAAATCGACGCCCTCGGCGGCGCGATGGCGCATGCCGCCGACCGCGCCGGCATCCAGTGGCGCACGCTCAACGCCTCCAAGGGCCCGGCCGTGCGCGCGACCCGCTGCCAGGCCGACCGCAACCTGTACCGCATGGCGATCCGCGCCATCGTCGAAGGCCAGCCCAACCTGACCGTGTTCCAGGCGGCCGTCGATGACCTGGTCATCGAAGGCGACGCCGTGCGCGGGGTCATCACCCAGACCGGCCTGCGCTTCGACGCCGAGGCCGTGGTGCTGACCGCCGGTACCTTCCTGGCCGGCAAGATCCACGTCGGCCCGACCCAGTACGCCGCCGGCCGCATGGGCGACCCGCCGGCGACCACGCTGGCCGCGCGCCTGCGCGAACGTTCGTTCCAGGTCGACCGCCTGAAGACCGGCACGCCGCCGCGCATCGATGGCCGCTCGCTGGATTGCAGCGTGATGGACGAGCAGCCCGGCGACACGCCGCGCCCGGTGATGTCCTTCCTCGGCTCGGTGGACGAGCATCCACAGCAGGTCAGCTGCTGGATCACCCACACCACCGAACAGACCCACCAGATCATCCGCGACGCCCTGCACCGGTCGCCGCTGTACAGCGGGCAGATCGAGGGCATCGGCCCGCGCTATTGCCCGTCCATCGAGGACAAGGTGGTGCGCTTTGCCGAAAAGGCCAGCCACCAGATCTTCGTCGAGCCCGAAGGCCTGGGCATCGTCGAGATCTATCCCAATGGCATCTCCACCTCGCTGCCGTTCGACGTGCAGCTGGAGATGGTGCGCAGCATCCGCGGCTTCCAGAACGCGCACATCACCCGCCCCGGCTACGCCATCGAATACGACTTCTTCGATCCGCGCGGGCTGAAGGCTTCGCTGGAAACCAAGCTGGTCAACGGCCTGTTCTTCGCCGGCCAGATCAACGGCACCACCGGCTATGAAGAAGCCGCCGCACAGGGCCTGCTGGCCGGGCTCAACGCTGCGCGCCAGGTGCGCGGGCTGGACGGCTGGTGCCCGCGCCGCGACGAAGCGTACCTGGGCGTGCTGGTGGATGACCTGATCACCCACGGCACCAACGAGCCGTACCGCATGTTCACCAGCCGCGCCGAGTACCGCCTGCAGCTGCGCGAGGACAATGCCGACCAGCGCCTGACCCCGGCCGGCCGCGAGCTGGGCCTCGTTGATGACCGCCGCTGGAGCGCCTTCGAGACCAAGCAGGCCGCGGTGGCCGCCGAGCGCGCGCGCCTGGGTGCGCTGTGGGCGACCCCGGCCAATGCGCTGGGCCGCGAAGTGCAGGAAACCCTGGGTGTCGCGGTCAGCCGCGAAACCAACGTGCTGGACCTGATCAAGCGCCCGGAACTGGACTACGCGCAGCTGATGCAGGTGCCGTCGCTGGGCCCGCCCGTGGCCGATGGCAAGGTGGCCGAGCAGGTCGAGATCGGCGTGAAGTACGCCGGCTACCTGGATCGCCAGCGTGACGAGATTGAACGCCAGCAGCGCCACGAAGCAACGCCGATCGCCGAAGGCTTCGACTACGCCAGCGTGCGTGGGTTGTCGGCCGAAGTGCTGCAGAAGCTGGAACGCGTGCGCCCGCAGACCATCGGCCAGGCACAGCGCATTCCCGGCATGACCCCGGCCGCGATCTCGCTGCTGCTGGTGCACCTGGAACGCGCCCGCCGCGGCCGCGTGGCGTGACGCGAACCGCCGCCGGGCATGGCCCGGCGCTACCGGCGCTGGTAGGTGTCGACCTTGGCCGACACGCATGCATCGGCCACGCGTGCGCTACAGTCGAGCACGCTCGACTCTACGAATCCTCACTGCATGGACGACATCCACCCGATCGCGCCGGACAAGCGCGCCGCCATCCTCGCTACCCTGGCCGACATCGAACGCACGCACGATGTGCGCGTGCTGCTGGCCTGCGAATCCGGCAGCCGCGGCTGGGGGTTTTCCTCGCCGGACAGTGATTACGATGCGCGCTTCATCTACGTGCACCGCCAGCCGTGGTACCTGAGCGTCAACGAGGCCACCGGCCCCGGCGACGCGCAGCGCGATGTGATCGAGCTGCCGATCGATGACGAGCTGGATGTCAGCGGCTGGGACCTGCGCAAGGCGCTGCGGCTGGTGTCCAAGTCCAATCCGACGCTGATCGAGTGGCTGCGCTCGCCGATCATCTACCAGCACGATGCCGACGCCGTTGCCTGCCTGTGGCAGGCTGCCGAGCGCTTCTACTCGCCGCTGGGCACGTGGTGGCACTACTTCAACATGGCGCGCTCCAACCATCGCGGCTACCTGCGCGGCGAAACCGTGCGCACCAAGAAGTACCTGTACGTACTGCGCCCGCTGCTGGCCTGCCAGTGGATCGAGCACGAACGCACGCCACCGCCGATGGCTTTCGAAGACCTGCTGGAGCGCCTGCTGCCGCAGGGTGCGGTGCGCGAGGCCATTGACGCGCTGCTGGTGGTCAAGCGTGCCAGTGCCGAGGTCGCCGCCGGCCCGCGTATCGCGGCCATCAGCGACTACATCGACGCCAGCCTGGCCGAGCGCGCCGAGGGGCCGCAGCTGCCTGCAGGGCACGGCGACGCCGCCTGGCTGGACGGCCTGTTCCGGCAGATGCTGGCGACCCACGCGCCGGCATAGGCGGTAGCGGCGGGCCCAGAACCCCCCCCCCCACACCCCCCGCCGAACGCCCGGGGCGACCCCAAACGAACCGCCCAGAAAGCACCTAATATTCAAAACCTAACACAGCACAAA